>NZ_JACOOZ010000007.1:0-194104 GCF_014287775.1 Eubacterium segne | reverse complement strand
GGGGATAAGGAAAAGATGAACAGTCTTTTAAATGAAAAACGTAGCATATATTCAAACATGGAAAGGGATGCCATGGTGGTAATAAGGGAATGTGCAAACATTAACATAAAGATTGAAGAGAAGGAGGAAAAGCAGGATATGTGTAAGGCAATTGATGACATGATGAGGGATGCAAGAATGAGTGGGGAAGCATTAGGAGAAGCAAGAGGAGAAGCAAGAGGAAGAGAAGCTGAACGTAAAAGAATGCAGGAGAAGCTGGACGAAAAGCAAAGTCAAATAGAAAAAGAACGTAGAAGATATGAAAAAGAAATAGAGGAATTAAAGAGGCAGCTTGCCGAGAAACAGACAGCCTAAAAGACATAATTATTAGAACAAAGTTATAGAATTCAAAGCCCGATTTAGGGGGATGGTCCTATAACTTTTTTCATACAATAGGTTGTAAAAAAATAAAAAAATAATGTAAAAATTTTTCAAAAAATGATGGACAAGAGTTGTGTTTGTGATAGAATAAAATTAGTTTTGAAAGTAGATATTTGGGTATGAATGCTACTACAAAATTGAAATTTAATGTATGAATCAAAGGAGAAAAACGGTGAGGAAAACAGTAAGAAAAATCATGGCATTAGTGCTAATGGGAGTTGCAACTTTCGGCTTGGTTGCATGTGGTAGTGTTGAAGAAAAAACGGGTATTGAAACAAGTGGGAATGATGTTATGAAAATGTCAGGTGAAAAATCACAAATCCATTTAACACAGACAAAAGAAACAGATGAAGGTTTTGAAGTGCCTGATCCTAAAAAGACAAATGGAACAGTTGAGGTTGTTATTCACAAATGTCAATATGCAGAAGAAACTGACGCCACATTTTGCACGGAAAAAAAGGATGAACCAACGTATGATTTATCCTATCTTGGATTTAAGGATAGGGTATATATCACTAACGCTACTGTAGGTAATATTAGCGGAGAAGGGGAATGTCTTGTATTAGTTATTGATGAAAACAAAAATGTGGATATTAATGAAAATTATGCTTATATTGCAGTGCTGGATTATAAAAACAAGAAAAGTTATCTGACAAGGACTGACATATTTGCAGGTTTGGGTGGCAGAGACGAACAGTTGAATCTGTGGGATGTTACGGGAGACGGTAAAGATGAAGTGATTTTGTCCAGCGAACCTAATATGCATGTTGACTGGAATCTTTATGAATTCACAGGTAAGGAATTAAAAAGAATATACAGTAATGTTGAGACGGCAGAGTTGGAGAGAGATGCATTTCGTGTCGAATTGTTGGACGATTATAAAATGAAAATCACAGGAGTTAAATTTAATTATGAGCAGATAATTTCTCTTTTAGATTTAGGATGCCAAAAAAGTGAATTGGAATATGTAGATCCAAATGATTTGGATAGATCAGATAATCAGGCTGCTCGTGTTTACAAAGAAGGCAAACTTGGAATGACTGAAGAAGATACAGCCGGTGCATTGAGTTTACATGCTTTAATGGCAGAAACATGGGATAACCATTATGCGGAATATGATTATTTCAAAGAAAGAAATGATGATAAAACAATCAGGACTTCACTGAGGATTACTATTGGCTCTAAAGAGATTGGTAAGCTGAACGTGTATTTAAAATATGATGCGGAAACTGATTCACTGGTGATTGGCAGGGCAGAATTTGTAGGAGAAAAGTAGGGAGAAAACAAAATGAAAAAGATAGCATTAATAACTATTTTATCAGCATTAATGATAACTTTAATAGGATGTGGTATATCAAAGAACAAGGTTGAAAATGACACTCCTGAAAAAATAACGGTGAACTATAAAAATGAAATTAAAAAATTAACTGATAAAGAAGTGTTTAAAATGGTTGTGGACGATTTTGATGAGGATGAAGAGGAAGAGGCATTTGCATTAACAAAGGGCAAACAGAACGGAGATGAAAGTGAGTTTGAACTTTGGTTCTTAAATTCGAAGGAAAGCAAAAAATTAGCAGATGCATTCATAGCTACAAGTGACACGTCAATTGAAACAATTAATCTGGGGCATAAGTATGTGCTTTTTAATGAGGTACAGGTGAGACAGAATGATGAAATGAAGACCATAATATATGGAGTGGAAAAAAATCAGGCAGTCGAATTGTATTCTAAAAATAGAATTAATTTATTCGTAGAAAATAATGAACTGTACGCATATAACTATTCATATTATGAATTACAATCTGATTTTAAGGACTGGATGAGTTTGTCTCAACAGAAATATCATTTTAAATGGGATGATAATTCGAAGACATGTAAGGAATACGAGGCTAAAGAAATATCAGAAGAGGAATTCTTTAAAATGTCAAATGCTAAGAACGTAAAGGAAAAAATTGACAATGAAATTAAGAATAAATATTCCAAAACTCTTGAAAATGTAAAATATACTTATTTACTGAGAGAAGATGACACAGTGGATGTTAATATGTTGGTGGAATTAAAGGACAAAAGTAAATATAAGTATTATGTAACGGTTTCATGCAAGGATAATACTTTGGAAACGGACGTGAATATTCTTGAAGGAAACAAAGAGTTAAAATTAAATATTTAAATTGAAATATATGTGAGCTGTTTCTTCAGAGTTTTGTAAGCTTTAAAGAAGCAGCTTTTTTATACGTTATTTTCTAAAATTCAAAATGTATTTCCAATGATTAGTGGCTAGTCATACTGCCTGCAATTTGGTACAATAGCCATATGAGTGAGTTTAATTTTTCAGAGGAATTGAAGAAAATGCCGGAAACGCCGGGAGTTTATCTTATGCATGATAAACGGGACGACGTTATATATGTAGGTAAGGCAGTTAATTTAAAAAGGCGGGTAAGTTCATATTTTAGGGAAAGCACTAAGAAGAGCCTGAAAATTCAGTCAATGGTTTCAAATATCAAAAGGTTTGAATATATATTGACAGATTCCGAATTAGAGGCCCTCATTTTAGAGTGTAACCTTATAAAAGAATACAGACCAAAGTACAACACCATGCTTATGGATGACAAGACTTATCCATATGTCATGGTTACTTTGCGTGAAGATTATCCGAGAATACTTTTAGCCCGAAGAATGAAAAAAGACAATAATAAATATTTTGGCCCCTTTACCAGTGCCGGGGCAGTTCGTGACACCATAGATTTATTACAGAAAATGTATAAAATCAGAAATTGTAATAAAACCATAATAGATAATAGAAAACCATGGGAGGAACAGGAGAATAAAAAGGAAGTTCCCCATGTTAATGGACGACCTTGTTTGTACTATCATATTGGGCAATGCGATGGAGCGTGTCAGGGATATATATCGAAAGAAAAATATCGGGAGAATGTAGATAAGGCAATAAAATTTCTAGAGGGTAATTACAGAGACACCATCAAGGAACTAGAGGAAAAGATGCAAAAGGCATCGGCAGAACTAGATTTTGAAAAGGCTATGGAGTGCCGTGATTTAATAAACAGTATTAACCACGTGGCAGGTAATCAGAAAATAACAACCCATCAATTTGAAGACAGAGATATTATTGCATATGCAGAAGAGGGAAATGATGCAGTGGTTCAGGTATTTTTTGTGAGAAACGGAAAACTCATAGGAAGGGAACATTTTTATCTGACAACAGTTCCGGGAGATACGGGAAGGGACATTCTTACGAGCTTTATCAAACAATATTATATAGGAACACCTTTTATTCCCCACGAATTACTGGTACAGGAGGAGGTAGAAGAGCCGGAATTATTATCAAAATTGCTTAGCAGGAATCAGAATTATACTGTTAAAATAGTAAATCCTAAAAAGGGAAGTAAGGAAAAGTTAGTGGAACTGGCAGCTAAGAATGCTGAAAATCTGTTAGAGCAAAACAAGGAAAAATACAGACGTGAGCAGAGAAAGACCACAGGTGCAGTTCATGAAATAGAGGAACTTACGGGAATTACCGGAATTCACAGAATGGAGTCATATGATATATCAAATACCAATGGATATGAATCTGTGGCATCCATGATTGTGTATGAGGACGGCAAACCAAAGAGAAATAACTATCGAAAGTTCAAAATTAAATCCGTAAAGGGACCGGACGATTACGCCAGCATGGAAGAGGTTCTTACAAGACGTTTTAAACATGGTTTGGAAGAGCGTGAGAAACTGGATTTAGAAGACGGTGATTACAATATGGGAAGTTTTAGTAAGTTTCCGGATGTGATTTTAATGGACGGAGGAAAAGGACAGGTAAATGTAGCTCTTAAAGTTCTTGACAATTTAGGAATAAATATTCCTGTATGTGGAATGGTTAAGGATGACAATCATAGAACAAGAGGTTTATATTATAATAATGTGGAAATACCAATAGATAGCCATTCTGAAGGTTTTAAACTTATTACAAGAATACAGGATGAAACCCACAGATTTGCCATTGAATATCATAGAAGTCTTAGAAATAAAGGACAGGTACATTCTATTTTAGATGATATTCCGGGAGTGGGACCTACAAGGCGAAAAGCACTTATGAGACATTTTAAAACTCTGGAAAATATCAGAACTGCCACGGTGGAGGAATTGGAGAAAGCACCATCTATGAATGAAAATGTGGCTAAGGATGTATATAAGTTCTTTCACTAAATTTAAAAATAATGTGTACAAAAAAATGCCCGGATGATATTATATCAGACAGGAGTAAAGTTATAAAATATTAATAATAACAGGAGAGGAGAGCATAAAATGGAATCAGATATCAGCATTAAATTTACAAAGATTGTAGAGTATTACAAACTTACAAATCATACACCATCAGTGGATACAGATAAAATTAAGATTACCATACCGGAAGTAAACAGACCGGCATTACAGCTGGCAGGCTTTTTTGAACATTTTGATAAAGAAAGAGTTCAGATTATTGGAAATGTGGAATGTGCATTTTTAGATAACATGGAAAGAAAAAACAGACAATGGGTGTATGAGAAACTGATGAGCAGCGGTATACCGTGTCTTATTCTTTGTCGTGGCAATAAGCCGGATGAGGATATGATTGAAATTGGAGCAAAGCATGGAGTTCCTATTTTATCAACAGATATGGCTACATCCAGATTTAACGCTGAACTGTCAAGATGGTTAAATGTTGAACTGGCACCTTGCATTACAAGACATGGAGTTTTGGTGGATGTTTATGGTGAAGGTGTGCTGATTATGGGTGAAAGCGGAATTGGAAAAAGTGAAGCTGCCCTTGAACTGATAAAGAGAGGACATCGTTTAGTTACAGATGATGTGGTGGAAATCAGAAAAGTAAGTGATGAAACATTGATTGGAACATCACCTGAAATAACCAAGCATTTTATTGAACTTCGAGGCATTGGAATTATTGATGTTAAGGCATTGTTTGGTGTTGAAAGTATTTTGGATACGGCAAACATTGATATGGTTATTAAACTGGAAGAGTGGGATAGAGAAAAAGAATATGACAGAATGGGTCTTGTGGACAATTACATTGAATTTCTGGGAAATAAAGTAGTGTGTCACTCCATTCCTATCAGACCGGGACGAAATCTTGCAGTTATTGTTGAGTCAGCGGCGGTTAACCACAGACAGAAGAGAATGGGATATAATGCGGCACAGGAATTATATAACCGTGTAGAAAAAAATATGAAGAAAGCAACAGAAGACGATGAATAAAATAATTTAGGAGGAAAAAATGAAAGAGTATTGTTTTGGAATTGATGTTGGAGGAACTACAATAAAGATAGGTTTCTTTAAAAATAATGGAGAAGTTTTAGATAAGTGGGAAATTACTACAAGAACAGAAAATTTTGGTGAAAATATTCTTGCAGATATATGTGAGGCTTTAGAGAGTAAATTAGTAAAAGAAGGCATCAGCCTTGATGAAATAGAAGGTATTGGAATTGGACTTCCGGGACCTGTTTTAGCAGATGGAACAGTTTTACAGTGTGTAAATTTAGGATGGGGAACTTTCAATGTTGAACAGAAGCTTTCTGAAATGTTCCATGGTATTAAGGTTAAAGCCGGAAATGATGCAAACGTAGCCGCCCTTGGTGAAGCATGGAAAGGTGGCGGAAAAGGTTATGATGACATTGTAATGATTACTCTTGGAACCGGTGTAGGTGGCGGAGTCATTATTAATGGTAAGATTCTTACAGGCTACAATGGTGGTGCAGGAGAAATCGGACATATGCATATGCAGGATGGAGAAGAGGAACAGTGTAATTGTGGAAGACATGGATGTCTGGAGCAGTATGCATCTGCCACAGGAGTTGTACGACTTGCAAAGAGATATATGGCAGCTCATAGTGACGAAAAATTAAATGAATTCGGGGAAAATATTACAGCTAAGGATGTTTTTGATTTGGCAAAAGAAGGAAATGAAGGTGCAATAACCATAACAAAGCAGATGGGCAACTATCTTGGAAAGGCTATGTCACATATTGCAGCGACAGTAAACCCACAGGCGTTTATCATAGGTGGAGGAGTAAGTAAGGCAGGTTCATACCTTATTGATGTTGTAAAGGATACATATAGGGAAACATGTTTTTCAGCATGTGGAGATGCAGCAGTTCATTTGGCAGAATTGGGAAATGATGCAGGAATGTTTGGTTCAGCAGCATTAATAATAAAATAATTTGTTAGGAGTGATTTTTTCATGACACAGCAGTTAATAGACAGCTTAAAGGAAATTGTTGGAGAAAAATTTGTTAAGGAAAACGAAAATATGGCAAAGCACTGTACCTTTAAGTGCGGTGGAAATGCAGCCCTTTACGTAATTCCGGGGTCAATAGATGAATTAGTGGATACAGTAAAGGCATGCAGAGCGGAAAATGCACCATATATGGTTATAGGTAACGGAAGTAATATCCTTGTAAGAGATGAGGGATATGATGGCATAATAATTGAAGTAAATTCAAGGATTAATACCATAGATGTTATCGGAGAGGAAATTGTGGCAGATGCCGGAGCCAAATTATCAGCAATTGCCATGACGGCAGCCGTAAATGACTTAGGTGGTTTTGAATTTGCCCATGGAATACCGGGAAATGTAGGCGGAGCCGTTGTTATGAATGCAGGGGCTTATGGTGGTGAAATGAAGGATGTAATTAAGTGGGTAAAGGTTTTAGACAAGGATGGAAATGTCAGAAAACTAGATATATCAGAGCTTGATATGGGATATAGAACCAGCAGAATTGCAAAAGAAGGAATGATAGTTCTTCAGATGTGCATTGGCTTATTTATAGGAACTTCAGAGGAAATCAGTTTGATTATGCAGATGCTTATGCAAAAGAGAAAGGCAAAGCAGCCGTTGGAATTTCCAAGTGCCGGAAGTACATTCAAAAGGCCTGAGGGCTATTTTGCCGGAAAGCTTATTGAAGATGCAGGTCTTAAAGGCTACAGGGTAGGCGGTGCCATGGTTTCAGAAAAGCATTGTGGATTTGTTATTAATTACAGTAATGCAACGGCAACTGATGTTTTGCAGGTTATAAATGACGTGGAGAAAACTGTAAAAGAGAAATTTAATGTTACATTAGAACCGGAAGTTAAAATTATTTAAAGGGAGACAGCAATGCGGTTTGTTATAGTTACAGGAATGTCAGGAGCCGGAAAAATTACGGCTCTTAAGATATTCGAGGATAATGGATATTATTGTGTAGACAATTTGCCTATAGATTTAATAGAAAATTTTGCTGATTTACTGTTTAGTCAGACCAGCGAAAAAAACAAGGTTGCCATTGGAGTTGATATAAGAAGTGGCAACAATTTAGACAGAATAAATGAAGTATTGGAAAATCTGCGTATTAAGGACCAGAATTATGAGATTCTGTTTTTAGACTGCAATAACAGCACTTTAATTAAGCGTTTTAAAGAAACAAGAAGAAGCCATCCTATGGGTGATGCGGACAGTGTTGAAAATGAAATTAACACAGAAAGAAAAAAGCTTGCATTTTTAAGAAAGCAGGCAGACTATATTATTGATACCAGCAATCTTCTTGTGAGAAATTTAAGAACTGAAATTGAAAAGATTTTTGTTATGAATAAGGAATACAGAAACCTTTTTGTAACAATAATGTCTTTTGGCTTCAAATTTGGAGTGCCGGCAGACTGTGATTTGGTTTTTGATGTGAGGTTTTTGCCTAACCCTTATTATATTCCGGAGTTAAAGCATAAAACCGGTGAAGATAAGGAAGTGCAGGATTTTGTATTAGATTCGGAAGTATCTAGGGAATTTTTAGAGAAACTTACGGATATGGTAAAATTTTTGATTCCTAATTACATAGATGAAGGAAAAAACCAGCTGGTTATTGGAATAGGATGTACCGGAGGACATCACAGGTCAGTAACCGTGGCGAAGGAATTGTACAAGCAGCTTGACAGCGCAGATGCAGGATACGGCATCAGAATAGCCCATAGGGATATTACCAGATAAAATCATGGAGGAAAATATTATGAGTTTCTCCCAAGAGGTGAAAGAAGAGTTAGCCACTCACATAAGTAGTGCAATGCATTGTAAGATTGCAGAGACTGCGGCTATTTTATCCATGTGTGGAAGTGTTGCCATTGACGAAAATGGAAAGTATTCCGTGAGATTCCGTACTGAAACCAAGGTAACGGCAGATAAGCTTAAGCAGCTTTTATGGAAAACTTTTCGTATTGAGACAGAAATTGTATCAAGAAATAATGCATATTCAAAAAGTCAAAAGACATATACTATTACCATAAAGGAACATGATGAGGCGTTAAAAGTTTTGCAGGCAACGAAACTGATTAATTCTTATGGTGATATAGAGGAGAATTTATCAATAACAAATAATGTTATTATAATGAAGGACTGTTGCAAACGTGCCTTTATCAGAGGGGCGTTTATGGCAGCAGGTTCCATTAATGATCCTCAGAAATCCTACCACTTTGAGATAAAGTGTAGCAGTAATAAAAAGTCGGAACAAATAATAAATTTACTTAAAAATTTCAATATTGAAGCGAAAACAGTTGCAAGAAAAGGTCATTTTGTGGTATATATCAAAGAAGGCGAAGGAATTATTAATGTTTTAAATGTTATGGAGGCTCACGTTGCTTTAATGAAAATGGAAAATATCCGTATTCTTAAGGATATGAGTAACTACTATAACAGGCAGGTTAATTGTGAAACTGCAAACATTAAAAAGACGGTTTCTACTTCTATAAGACAGATTGATGACATAAATATGATTATAGAAAAAAAAGGTTTGTCGTATTTACCTGAAAAATTACAGGATATTGCTACTGTCAGAGTGGAAAATCCTGATGCTTCATTACAGGAGCTAGGGGAAATGCTGGACCCGCCATTAGGAAAGTCGGGAGTTAATCATCGGTTAAGAAAGATTTGTCGTATTGCAGACGAATTGAGGGATTAACTGCTGAAAATTTGGTCCCATTGCAAATGAATTAAGGGAATGACCCTTTAGAAAGGAAGTATAAAATGACAACAAAGGACATTACGATTGATATCAAGCAGGGTGTGGAAGCTAGCCCGGTGGCTAAATGTGTACAGGTTGCAAGCCAGTTTGAAAGTAAAATCTATGTTGAGTACGAGACAAAGAAGGTTAATGCAAAGAGCATTATGGGAATGATGGCTTTAGGACTTGTGCCGGGACAGACAGTAAAGGTTTCTGCAGATGGTGCAGATGAGGCACAGGCAATAGAAAGCATAGAAAAATATTTAGGAAACAAAAATTAAGAAATTAAATTAGAGTAAAATAAAACGAGCCGGCTTAAGGTTGATAAAGTCAACTATGGAGCCGGTTCTTTTTATCATGGACAAAAAGGGAGTAATGATGTTGTTATATCAGGAAAACTAAAAAATAACAGAATATACAAAAAAATGGACACTTGAAAAAATATGTGAAAAATAAGATACTAATACTAACAAATGAAAAGCAAAAAAATATTATTAGCATATTAACTATCTTTGAATGTTTTTCTCTATATAATTTTTTAAAACCCCGGGTCTTTTAAGGCCTGGGGTTTTAAAATGCAGTAATTATTATAAAAAAGCGGAAATATGAACCTAAGAATTTTATAACCAAATGGAAGGGAAACTGTGTTATACTTGTATTTAGAATTGACGGTGTAGAAAATATGCATGGGCATAAAGACAGGAAAGCAGGTATATATGAGTTTTACACATTTACACGTCCATACAGAGTTTAGTTTGTTAGACGGTTCAAGTAAAATAAAAGAAATAACTAAGAGAGCTAAAGAGCTGGGAATGGATAGTCTTGCCATTACAGACCATGGCGTAATGTATGGGGCAATAGATTTTTACCGTGCGGCGTTGGCTAACGGCATAAAACCCATAATAGGTTGTGAGGTGTATGTAGCTCCCGGTTCAAGATTTGATAAAGAAGCAAATGCAGGTGAGGACAGGTACTATCACCTTATTTTGCTTGCAGAAAATAATAAAGGATATGCTAATTTATGCAAAATAGTATCTAAGGGATTTGTAGATGGTTTTTACTATAAGCCCAGAGTAGATTATGAAGTATTAAGGGAGTTTCACGAAGGAATTATATGCCTTAGTGCCTGTCTTGCAGGAGAAGTCCAGAGATTTCTTGCAAGAGGGGATTATCAGGCAGGAAAAGAGGCAGCACTTAGATACTTAGATATATTTGGTAAGGATAATTATTTTTTGGAATTACAGGATCATGGTATTTTGGAGCAAAAAACTGTTAATCAGCAGCTTTTAAGATTAAGTGATGAATTGGGAGTGGACTTAGTATGTACCAATGACGTTCATTACACTTATGCAGATGATGTGGAAGCCCACGATATTTTATTGTGTATTCAGACAGGAAAAAAGAAGTCTGATGAAGACAGAATGAGATATGAAGGGGGACAATACTATTTAAAATCTCCTGAGGAAATGGCGGATTTATTTAAGTATGCTCCCCAGGCTTTGGAAAATACAGAAAAAATAGCTAAGCGTTGTAATGTAACCTTTGAATTTGGAGTAACTAAAATCCCAAGTTTCCCTGTCCCAAAGGGGTATACATCATGGACATATTTAAAGGAATTATGTGAAAATGGTTTACATAAAAGATATCCGGTGTTTAAAGGTGAAAAGGACGAAAACTGTAAGCTTTCCAGGGAAGAATTAGAAGACAGACTTAATTATGAACTTAATACAATAAAAAGTATGGGTTACATTGAATATTTCCTTATTGTATGGGATTTTATTCATTTTGCCAAATCCAGCGGAATTGCCGTAGGCCCGGGAAGAGGCTCTGCAGCAGGAAGCATTGTGTCTTATTGCCTTGAGATTACAGATATAGAGCCAATGAGATATAATCTGATTTTTGAGCGATTCCTTAATCCTGAAAGAGTTTCCATGCCTGATATTGACGTGGACTTCTGTATTGAAAGAAGACAGGAAGTTATTGATTATGTAGGAAGAAAATATGGAAAAGACCATGTGGCACAGATTGTAACCTTTGGAACACTGAAGGCAAAGGGAGTAATACGTGATGTGGCCAGGGTACTTGATATGCCTTATGCCCAGGCAGATGCCATTGCCAAAATGATACCAAATGATCTCCATATGACTCTTGATATAGCATTAAAGCAAAGCAAGGAATTAAGGGATTTATATGAAGGGGATTCGGATGTAAAGTATCTTATTGATATGTCAAAAAGACTTGAGGGACTCCCAAGACACGCATCCATGCATGCGGCGGGGGTTGTTATTTGCGGAAAGCCGGTAGATGAATATGTACCTTTGTCCAGAGCCTCAGACGGCTCCATAACTACCCAGTACATAATGACAACATTAGAGGAACTGGGACTTTTGAAAATGGACTTTTTAGGTCTTAGAAACCTTACGGTTATACAAAATGCCCTAAGATTCATTAAGAAAAACAGAGGTCTTGATATTGATTTAAACAAAATAGATTATTCAGATAAAAATGTACTTCACTATATTGGTACCGGAAATACAGAAGGAATATTCCAGCTAGAAAGCAGCGGAATGAAAAGCTTCATGAAGGAATTAAAACCTGAAAGCCTTGAAGATATTATAGCGGGAATTTCTTTGTACAGACCGGGACCGATGGATTTCATTCCAAAATATATTGAGGGAAAAAATAATGCAGACAGCGTAACCTACGATTGTCCTCAACTTGAGAGTATATTAGAGCCAACCTACGGATGTATCGTTTATCAGGAACAGGTAATGCAGATAGTCCGTGACCTGGCAGGATTTTCTCTGGGACGAAGCGATTTGTTAAGAAGAGCAATGTCAAAGAAAAAAGCGGATGTTATGGCAAAGGAGCGAAAGGTTTTTGTTTACGGTGACGAGCCAGAAAACATCAAGGGATGTGTAAACAATGGAATAAGCGAGTCAATTGCCAATAAAATATACGACGAAATGACGGATTTTGCCCAGTATGCCTTTAACAAGTCCCATGCTGCGGCATATGCTGTGGTTACATACCAGACAGCGTACCTTAAATATTATTATACTGCTGAATTTATGGCAGCGATGTTGTCGTCAGTTATGGATATGACTGACAAGGTAGCAGAATATGTATATTCCTGTCGCTCCATGGGAATAAAAATTTTGCCACCGGACATAAATGAAGGTGAAAGCGGATTTTCAGCTAAAGGAGACAGTATCAGATATGGTCTTACAGCAATAAAAAATGTAGGAAAAGCTGTTATCGACAATATAGTAGCTGAAAGAGAGGCTCGTGGAATATATAAAGACCTTGAAGATTTCATTTCAAGGACAGCACCTCTTGGAGTAAATAAAAGAGCCATTGAAAATTTCATTAAGGCGGGAGCCTTTGATTCATTTGGTGCCACGAGAAAGCAGATGATGATGGTTTATGTTCAGATTGTGGACAGTGTAAACCAGGATAAAAAAGATACCATGCAGGGACAAATGTCATTGTTTGACATTGCCGATGAGGACCAGAAAAAGAATTACAAAATGCAAATGCCAAATGTTGGTGAATATGATAATGACCAGAAGCTTGAATTTGAAAAGGAAGTTATTGGAATATATGCCAGTGGTCATCCTCTATCTGACATGGAAGAAAAGTGGAAACGTGTTATTACAAATATGAGTCTTGATTTTGCTGTTCCTGAAGAAGGGGAAAGTTATAAAATAAAGGACAAAAGCCGGGTTACGGTAGGAGGTATAATAACCACTGTAACGAGAAAATTCACAAAGCGTGGAGAACAGATGGCGTTTTTAACTTTGGAAGATTTAGTGGGAACTGTGGAAATCGTTGTTTTTCCAAGAGAATTTGATAAATATAGGGAAATTCTAATGGAAGGCAGAAAAATATTTATCACAGGAGAGGCAGATATACAGGAAAATGCTCCGGGAAAGGTTAAGGCAAGTGAAATAAAAGAGTTTGTTCAGGTTCCGTCAGAGCTTTGGATAGCCTTTAAGGATAAGGAAGCCTATATTGCCGGGGAACAGAAGTTAATCAGTCTTTTATCTGAAAATAAAGGAAATGACAGAGTTATGATAGCATTGGCGAAGGAGCGTCAGAGAAAAATGATGCCGGCACAGTACAGGGTAGATGCCAATAAGAATTTTGTTGAAAAATTAAAGGAAATCTACGGAGAGGATTTAGTAAAGCTTCTTCAGTAAAAAATGGGAGATTAGGATATGCTAATTACATCAGCTACAAATGCTCATATAAAAAATATTATAAGTCTTAAAGAAAAGTCTAAAGTGCGAAAATCCACCGGGTTGTTTACGGTAGAAGGCATTAAGATGTTTTTGGAGGTCCCAAGGGACGAACTGAAAGAGATTTATGTTTCAGAAAGTTTTGAAAAAGAAAACAAGGACAGTCTTAAAGGCTATAGCTACAATATAGTAAGTGATAACATATTTAAAAAAATATCAGATACTGTTACACCGCAGGGAGTTTTAGCCATAGTAAAGCAAAAAAAATATACCGTAGAGGATATAATTGAAAAACGTAATAAAAATGGCAGCTGTATTGTGGTATTAGACCGGTTGCAGGATCCGGGAAATTTGGGAACAATTGTGAGAACCGGTGAGGGAGCAGGAATTTCAGGCATAATAATGAGCAGTGATTGTGCAGATATATATAACCCAAAGGTAATACGTTCAACTATGGGTTCCATATTCAGGGTTCCTTTTGCCATTTCCCATAATTTGCCGGAGGACATAGACAAGTTAAAACAAGGGGGTATTACAACCTACGCAGCACATCTAAAGGGGGATTTGTACCACAACGGTGTGTTTAACAGGGATGTTGCACTGCTAATTGGCAACGAGGCAAGGGGCCTTAGTCAGGAAGTGTCACAAAAGGCGGATAGACTTATAAAGATACCTATGGAAGGAAAGGTGGAATCATTAAATGCAGCAATTGCCACGGCAATTCTTATGTATGAAGCAAAAGCTGTCAGGGACAAAATACAATAGATGAAATATAATTAACATAAAAATAACCGGGCATTAACGATTTGAAATCGTTAGAACCCGGTTATTTTTGGTTATAATTAATAGGCAATAGAAGCCAGCTTCTCAACAGCATGATCTGCAATAATTACTTCATAATGCTCATTAAGATATGCCGGTTTAAAAGCCGTCACATCTTCGGTCCTGCCGTATTCTGAAATAAGTCCTCTGGCCCTTGCTACAAAAAATTCGTCTTTTGAAGTAAAAAGAACGTTAAGATAATATCTGCCATCTAAAGGAGACTTATATAGGGAACTTTCACCTGAAAATTCATCATTTAAAATTCCTGCTAAATCAATTAAAACATTCAAATCATCATAAGAAGAAAGAAGATGGACTGAATATTCCTCTAATTTAGGCTGATTATTATCTTTATCTAAAGAAGATTCCTCATCTAAAGGAGCTTCGTCATCGTAGTCATCTAAAGAATCCTCTATTATTTCATCAAAATCATCAAGTTCAACCCCTGCATCACCAAAATGTGCATATAAGCTTTCCTTAATTTTTTCCTTTAATTCCTCAGGAAAACCGTTGGAAAACAATGAAGGATAGTGATGACCATCCTCATCCTGATTAGGAACCTTAGTTATAACCAGAACAATACCATCAGAAGGAATCGGTGTGGCTTCTACCATTAACGGAATGTTACTAACATCAAAACCAAAATCATCATTTGCCTGACGCATCATGTCCTGAAAAAGTTCTTTAATCTTCATGGAACCGTATGCCAACTCACTTATTGTAATGTCACGATCCTCAAGGTCCTCCCTGGTTAAGGTACAGCGAATCTGATTGTCATTGATTTTTTCAATTTTCATAAAAATCACCTCTCATTCGAATAGATTCGTTATAATACAAAAACATTTATGATACTAGTATATCCAATAAACCTAAAAGTGTAAAGATTTTAGGTTAGCAATATCTTACAAGTACAATATATATACTGTAAAAATGTACAAAGTATGACAAAATTTTTAAAAATGGTAACAGCTTAGCCATGCGATACAGTTACAGCTCAGCCATCCCAGCTCGAATCCACAGGCATAGCTGTTACAAAAAATAGGTTGCAATATATAAACAATATGATATAATCGGTTTAAGGTTAAATGAATAATACGGAAACATAGCATAACAATAACTAAAATTAGTATTTCACAAGAAAGTTTATGGTTTCCCCATGAATGTAGACTTCTGTACTATTATAGTGCAGAAGTTTTCATATGTAAGGGAAAATACTGTATGCAGTCTTTTTTATTTATGGTATGATAAAAGTGTTATGTTCCATTTATGGGACATTTCCGACGAAATGCCTCTGATTAAAGGTAGGGGCATTACATTTATTATAAGGAGGAATTACAGTGAGAAAAAACGTAAGATATATTGCACTTACCGCATTAGTGATTTCAGCGTTTGTTTTATCAGGATGTGATATGTTTAGAAAGACTAATGATGGAAAAGTGGATTTAAAATGGTATATGGGACTTACCTATGAAGATGACAATGGCAAGGATGTTAATTACACTACCAAAAGCGGTGACAGTGTAGTGGCAGTTGCATTAGAGGATAAATATAGCGAACAGTACGGAATTATGAAGGATGCAGATGTATTTGTAAGCATTGATATGGTTAAAGACAATATAGACCCAAGATTTTACTATGATAAAAGCAATGGGAGTTTAATGTTTACCAACGCAACAACTTCCTATGAAATGCCTCTTAATGAAAATGTTATAGACAAGGAAAAGGTTAATTATACAACCTGCATTAAAGAAAATAAAAAATGCTATATAAATATAGAAACCGTTAAAAAGTTTGTAGATATTAATTATAAATTAACTAAGGCAGAAGGTGATGCACCGGCTATTTTAAGTATTACATATAAAAGTGGAAAGAAAAATATAATGACTACTGACAGTAATATTGAAATGCGTACTAAAGGTGATTACCAGAACCTTATAGTAAAAGAAATTTCAAAGGGAACAAAGGTTACGGTTATAGAAAGTGGCAAGAACTGGGATAAAGTACGAACAGAAAACGGCTATATCGGATACATTCCCGTATCGGAGTTAAATGATAGTGGAACTCAGGAGGTTTCATTTAAAAATGACGATGATACATACACTCATGTAACATTAGATACAAAGGTGAGTCTGGCATGGAATCAGATATATAATCAGAATGCCAATAACAACTTTGATGAACTGACAGCAAATGTTAAAGGGGTAAATGTTATTTCCCCTACATGGTTTTCATTGGTGGATAAAAACGGAAATCTGTCATCCCTTGCAGATTTAAATTATGTGGAAAAAGCCCATAAAAAGGGAATGCAGGTGTGGGCGTTAGTTAATGACTTTACAGACAGGAAACTTACAAAGAAGGTATTAACATCAACTGCTCTTAGAAAGAAATTTATTAACAATATAATGTATTTTGCAGACAGTTATGAACTAGACGGCGTTAATATTGACTTTGAATATATAACAGAAGAGATTATTGATGACTATCTTCAGTTCCTTAGGGAATTATCCATTGAGTGTAGGGCTGCTAAAAAAGTTCTTTCGGTAGATAATTATGCACCATCTAAATGGAGTGCCTATTATGACAGAAAGCAGCAGATTAAATTAGTGGATTATTTGATTATAATGAATTATGATGAACATACTTCTGCAAGTGATGAGGCAGGTTCAGTGTCATCTATGTCTTATGCACAAAATTCAATTAAAGATACTTTGGAAGAAACAGGAAATTCTGACAGAGTAATAAATGGAATGCCGTTTTATACAAGAATCTGGGAAACAAAAAGTGAAGAGGATGGCAATGCAGATGGTTCAGGAAAGCTTATTGAAGATGCAGCAAATGGAAATTATTATTTATCAAGCAAGGCTGTTGGAATGAATGCCGCAAAGAAAGAATACAAGGCTGCAGGAGTTAAGCCGGCTTTTGACGAAACTACAGGACAGAATTTTGTAACGTATACAAAGGGAAGCAGTACTTTCATGATTTGGCTTGAGGATGAAACATCAGTTAAGTCAAGGCTGGAATTAATGAATAAGTACAAATTAGGAGGAGCTGCTTACTGGTCATTAGGTCAGGAAGAGGACGGCATCTGGAAAACAATTTCAGAATATTTTAAATAATAGTTATAATTTACATTTTTGCCTCATATAATTCAGTGAAGGAGTGAGGCAAAAATGAATAATAGGAAGTTATTGTATATTTATTATTATGTAAACGGAAGAAAAGTAAGGAATGTAGGATTTGTGGAATGTAAGGAAAAGGACACTACCTGTAAATTTAATCTTACTTTAAAAATACCAAAGGGATATCTTGCAGAGTTTGTTAATATTTACTTATACCGTTATGGAAGTAAGAAGGGATACAAAATTGGTTCCTTAAATCCTGTGGTGGAAAATTCCATGTACACCATAAAGGTAGATAAGAATGAATTAGAACAAAACGGATTTTCCATGGAGGAAATAGCAGGAATATACATATTTAGTAATGAGTACGAAGGTGGAGAATTCAGGGCTGATATGGAGGAAGGCAAAAGAGCCGGTTATCAGGTAAGATATGTGGGATAAATATGTTAAAAGTTTATATAAAATATCAGATGGAATATTAAGATGAAAGAAAAGTACATGAGAGAGGCAATAAAGCAGGCAAAAAAGGCATGGGATATTGGTGAGGTACCTATAGGATGCGTTATTGTATATAAGGATAAAATAATAGGCAGAGGCTATAACAGAAGAATGGTTGACAAAAATACTTTAAGCCATGCCGAGTTAAATGCCATAAAAAAGGCCAGTAAAAAGCTTGATGACTGGAGGCTTGATGATTGTGAGATGTATGTTACCACTGAGCCGTGCCAGATGTGTGCAGGAGCCATAGTTCAGGCAAGAATAAAAAAAGTATATATAGGATGCATGAATCCAAAGGCAGGATGTGCAGGCTCTATTATGAATCTGTTGCAGGTGGACAAATTTAACCATCAGGTAGAGATTGAAAAGGGCATATTAGAAGAAGAATGCAGCAGCCTTTTAAAGGATTTTTTTAGAAATCTTAGAAAATCATAGTTGACAAAGAAAAAGTCATTGGGTTATACTGTATTTCTGACAAATGAATTTGTTATAACACTTCCGTGCAGCCGGGGAGGTAGCGGCGCCCTGAACCTGCAATCCGCTATAGCAGGGGTGATGGTTTGTGTCGGGTATATCTTGTAGGGCTGCCCTTTATAAGTGATGTTGACGTCCGGGTCTTATGCAACGGGGTCCTGTGAACCGTGTCAGGTCAGGAATGGAGCAGCACTAAGCAGATCATCTCGTGTGACATGAGGGTGCCTGGACCGAGTTAACTGTAAAGGTAACGCTTATGGGATATTCACAAAGCAAACCGCACGGATTAATAAAATAAAACATATAAGGGAGTTAGAACATTAACAGTTATTTAGCTGTTTGGTTTTAACTCCCTTTTTGTGTGCCTGGTTTTATTCATTTAATTCTCACGAAAAATACACCCTATTAACACCGGATAGACAAAAACACAACTTGAAGAGCAGCTTACTAAATTGCAGGAACAGCTTACTCAGGCACAGTCAGCATATGAACAGGCAGTGGAAAATGAGGAAAATACCAATAAGCAAAATTCCAACAGCATTGACAATGCATCAGATAGTGTGGAGGATACCGGAAAATGGGAGAAGATTAACCGATTTGAGCTTAAATCAGCTCCCGTTGCATACTTAAAAATTGAACCCTCAGGAGATATGGTGGAAATATATTCACCGGACGATAATAATGGATATTGCCGTGTAGATAAAAGTTATTATAAGATTCCAACAGAGGTATATGATTACATAATGAGTAAAATTAAATAAAGACATATAAGTGTCAATATACTTAATAAAAATATAGAAAAGTTTTCCAACGTCTTGTATGGAAAACTTTTTTGGTTTATAATGATTCCAAAGGCGCAATGGGTGTAGTGCGCCCAAAATCTAAAAAAACAATTTTGCGTGAATATTACGAAGGGAGAAAACATGTCTTATACAGCATTATACAGAAAATTCAGACCTACATCATTTGAGCAGGTTAAAGGGCAGGATCATATAGTACAGACGCTTAAAAATCAGATTAATGCTAACAGAATAGGACATGCATATCTTTTTTGTGGAACACGGGGAACAGGAAAAACAAGTGTGGCGAAGATTTTTGCCAGAGCTGTAAACTGTGAACACCCTATAGATGGAAGCCCGTGCAATGAATGTGAAACGTGTCGGGCAATTAATTCAGGCAGTGCAATGAATGTAGTTGAAATAGATGCGGCATCAAACAACGGTGTAGATAATATTCGTCAGATAAGAGATGAAATCCAATATACGCCGGCTAATGGAAAGTATACCGTGTACATTATCGACGAGGTGCATATGTTATCCATTGGTGCTTTTAATGCACTTTTAAAAACATTAGAGGAACCACCGTCATATGTAATGTTTATTTTGGCTACTACAGAACCCCATAAAATACCAATAACTATTTTATCAAGGTGTCAGAGGTATGATTTTAAAAGAATCACCATAGATACAATAGCTGCCAGACTTACGGAATTAATGGAAAAGGAAGGCATAGAGGTAGAGGATAAGGCTATCAGATATGTGGCAAAGGCAGCGGATGGCTCCATGCGTGATGCTCTTAGTCTTTTAGACCAGTGTATAGCGTTTTATCTGGGACAGAAGCTAACCTACGAAAATGTGTTAGAGGTTTTAGGGGCAGTTGACAATGAAATTTTCAGCAGACTTACCAGAAGTATTATTGCAGGGAATGTTACTGAATGTATTAACATATTAGATGAAATGGTTATGCAGGGAAGAGAACTAGGGCAGTTTGTCAGTGATTTTATATGGTACCTGCGTAATTTAATGCTTATAAAGACTTCTGACGGAGCAACGGATTTTATAGATGCTTCGGCAGAACGTATAGAGGCATTAAAGGAAGAAGCATCAATGGTTGAGACAGATGTAATAATGAGATATATACGGGTGTTCTCAGAACTTGCCGGTCAGATAAAATATGCTTCAAATAAAAGAGTGCTGATAGAAATTGCACTTATAAAACTAAATAAGCCTCAGATGGAAAATGATACGGCATCCCTAATTAACAGAATTTCTATTTTGGAAAACAAAATGGAAAAGGGGGATTTTGTGGCAAAGGTAGCGGTGCCTGCAACTGAGGAGAAGGTAGAAAGTAAACCTAAAAAAGTCTTTGACAAGCCTGTTCCGGCAGATATCCAGTATGTAGTGGATAACTGGGGAAAGGTAAAAAGACATATTTCAAATCCGTATAAGACATTTCTAAATGATGCCAGGTTTAGTGTCAAAGGGGATGATACCCTTCTTATAGTATTTAATCCGGGAGCTATCGGATATGAGGGCTGCAATAAACCTGAGATTATAGAAATGCTTAATAATATAATAAGTGAAGAAATTAATAAGCAGGTCAAGGTAGAAATGACAATGCTTGAAGGCAACCAAAACTTTGGAGATTATTTCCAGGAGGTTGTGTTAAAGAATATTAATATGGAAGTAGTACAGGAGGATTTTTAAAATGGCAAAAAGAGGTGGATTTCCGGGAGGAATGCCGGGGAATATGAATAATATAATGAAGCAGGCACAGAAGATGCAGAAGCAGATGGAGGAAGCCCAGGCAGAACTTGAAGCTTCCGAATATACTGCAACAGCAGGTGGTGGAGCCGTTGAAGTTACAATTTCAGGTTCAAAGGAAATTACAAAAATTAAACTTGATCCGGAAGTTGTAGACCCTGATGACATTGAAATGTTAGAGGATTTAGTTATGGCAGCAGTAAATGAGGCTATAAGAAAAATGGAAGAAATGTCAACACAGAAAATGTCCAAAATTACCGGAGGATTAGGCGGACTGTTCTAATAGTTTGACTTAAAGAAAGAGGTAAGGACATTGGATTACTACAGTGGATATATAACAAAACTAATTGAAGAATTATCGACTCTTCCGGGAGTGGGTGCAAAAACCGCAGGAAGACTGGCATTTCATATTTTGGACATGCCCAAAGAGCAGGTAGAGGATATTGCAAATGCCATGATAAACGCCAAGGAAAATGTTAAATACTGTAAGACATGTTGTACCCTTACTGACCAGGACGAATGCCCTATTTGCAGTAGTAAGGAAAGAGACCATAAGACTATTATGGTAGTTGAGTCTACCAAAGACATGGCGGCATACGAAAAGGTCGGAGAGTATAAGGGAGTTTATCATGTACTTCACGGAGCAATAAATCCCATGGCAGGTATAGGACAAAATGATATCCGCTTAAAAGAGCTGTTTGAACGTCTGAAGGACGACGTAAATGAGGTGATTATTGCTACTAATTCCAGTGTGGAAGGTGAGGCAACAGCCATGTATATCAGCAAGGTTGTTAAGCCTTTGGGAATAAAGGTTACAAGAATTGCCAGCGGTGTTCCTGTAGGAGGAGATTTAGAATGTATTGATAATGTAACATTGCTCAGGGCATTACAGGGACGAGTTACGGTTTAGAAAATGTAAGCATGGATAAATATTAAAATAAGAGGAATTCAAATGGACAAAAACGAGCAGAAGCTGAAATTAGAGGAAATAAAAAGAGCACTGCATGACAGGGATTACGAAGAGGCAGGTAAAATAGCAGATGCTTTGGATATAAAGAAAATTAAAGATAACAATTTACTTAACATCGTGGCAAATGCATATGAATTAAACCATAATTATGAGAAGGCAAAAGAAGTGCTTCTTACAGCCTATGAAAACACAAATACCGGTCGTCATATAGCGTATAAGCTATGTCTTTTGTCAATAAAGACAAAAGATTTTACCGCAGCTAAGGATTATTACGAAGATTTCGTGGAAATGGCACCTAGGGATACATCAAGATTTGTGCTTAAATACAAAATGGCAAAGGCACAGGAAAAGCCTATTGAAGAGTTAATTGGCATACTGGAGGAGTATGTTAATATTGATATGGAGGAAAGATGGGCATATGAGTTAGCCAAACTGTATCACATAATCGGTGACAAGCAGAAATGTATTGATATATGTGATGAAATATGCCTTTGGTTTGCTGAGGGAAAATATGTATTTAAGGCAATGGATCTTAAGAAAATGTATAGCCCGCTAACCCCTGCACAGCAGGAAAAATATGATGAAAACAAGAAAAAAATAGCAATGGAAGCCGAAGCAGCTAAAAAGCATGCGGAGGAATTAAAGCCGTTAGATGTTAAAATGGATATTGTTCATGATATTCCTGAAATTAAGGTGGAACCACAAACTGCGGAGGAGGATATTCAGGCAGCAGTGGCAGACAGCGTGAAAGAGATTCTTGCAGACGAGAAGAAAGAACAGTCTAAGATGGCACAGAATAAGGAGACAGAGGACGAACTTTCGAAAACAAGAATTTTTGACAATACAGCTTCAGGTAATTTAGGAGAAACAAAGATTTTTCCTAAAATGAATGGCGATATGGAAGAAATTATATTAAAATCCGAAGAGGATGACTTAAACAATAAAACCATTGAGGAGTTAATGGAAGAGGCAGAAATAGCTGAACAGCCGGTAGATGAAGAAAAAATCGAGGAAGAGGTTTCAGAACTTGAAGAAGAGGATGAAACTGAAAAAGAGCCGGTAATGGAAGAAATAGTAACGGACTTAGAAGGTGAAAAGGCAAAAGCCCAAAGCAGGGAGGCTGATGAATCATCTTTGCAGTCAGAAGTTACGGAGGATAAGAAAGAACCGGAAGCAGAAAAAGATGAAACATCGGAAATACAGGAAAAATCCCATTCGGAGGATTTGAAAGAAGAAACAGGGCCGGTACAGGAACAGAATGAAGCCGAAAATACCATTAGTGACATGAATGGAGTTGCGGATATATTAAGGAAACTTCAGGAAAGAGGCATATTAAAGGCGGATACTGTTAAGCAGGCTGTAAATATTATAGATGAGGCAACTTCTGCAAGAGAGGAGTTAGAGGAATCTCTAAAGGAAAAGGATGAATTACTTCATTTTAACAGCGAAGATAATTTGCAGAAGGATGGACAGGTTGAAGAGGAGGTTATTGAGCCGGAAAATGAACCTGAGGCAGAGGTAAAACCACAGCCGGAAGTAGAAACCGAGCCTGAGGTAGAGATTGAAGCTGAACAGAAAGCAGAAATTGAGCCTGAGGCTAAAGCTGAACAGAAAGCACAATCTGAACCGGAAATTGAGCCGGAAACGGATGTAGAGCCTAAAGCCCAAAGGGAAGCACAGAATAATTTAGAACCGGAAGAAATAGAAGATGATATGGTAGCAGACCTTAAGATAGACAACTCAGGATTTGTTACCCAGGAACTTCCAACAGAAGATGAATTAAAATCTGCTGTCAGAGAAACTGAAAATCAAAAGTCAGAGGCACCAAAGGCTGAAAAGCCGGGCATGAATTTAAAGGTTAAAAATGCTACATCAGCAAGTATAGAAATTCTTTCAGGAGCAGGTATTGTAGAAGAAGGAAAATTAGAAATCAAGGTACCTGACATGGTAGAAGAGGAAAAGCCGGATGAAAATTTAAGCCAATCACCTGAAGTATTAGAAGAGCCGAAGGAAGAGGAAGAAGAAGTGACACCGGAGGTAACGGAAGAACCGGAAGATAAACAGGCAAAACCGGATGATACAAAGGAAGAAGGAAAAGAAGGAAATACTGACAAGGCTATAGTAAGGAAAAAGGCAAAGCCGATATATAATGAGGAGATTCTGCCTACCGATAAGACTAATGGAGATTCTGCAGAGGACGTAGAGCCTGAAATAGTTTTAACAGAGGAAGAACTGTCAGCTTTTAAAAACTATCTTAATGTGGAAGGATTTGACACCAATATAAGGGATGTTTTAAAGGATTTAATTATTAATTACAAGCCTAATGGAAATTCAGCAGAGGGCAATATAGTTATTATGGGAAGTGAAAAGACGGGTAAAACCACACTTGCCATAGAAATTATTAAGCTTGTAAATAAAAAGCGTGGCAGAAGAAACAGAAAACTGGCAAAAATAGATGCTGTGGCACTTAACAGAAAAGGTTTTAGAACAGTGTTATCAAAGCTTCTTGGAAGTGATTTGATTATTGAAAATGCTGACAGGTTAGGACCTATGACATTAAGTGAAATAACAGATGTATCAGGTATGTTTACAGATGACATGATTATTATCTTAGAAGGCGAAACTGATGGAATGACAAAGATATTAAATGAATCCCAGAGGGCTGCAAGGGTATTTAATCATGTAGTTACCATAAGAGAATACGACATTAAGGAATGGGTAGAATATGGTAAACGCTATGCAAAAGACAAGGGATATGTTTTTGACGAGGTTGCAAACCTTGCATTTTATAAGGCTATAGATGACTTCTTTGGTGTAAATAAGGGAATTGGCAGAAGTGATGTTGAAAGCATTGTAGATGAGGCTATTTCTAAATCAAGAAGAATAGGAAGAAAGCTAAAGGGTATCTTCGCATCTAAAAAAGATGAGGAAGGTAATAACATATTGGTAGAATCAGATTTTAATGTATAAGAAAGGAAGAAACAATGGAAAATTTACAGTTAAAAAAGATTGCTAACGAAGTAAGGAAAAACATTGTTACAGGTCTTCACAGTGCAAAATCAGGACATCCGGGCGGCTCTTTATCAGCTGCTGATATGGTAACTTTCCTGTATTATGAGGAAATGAATGTTGATGCCAAAAATCCAAAAAATCCTAACAGAGACAGATTTGTTTTATCAAAGGGACATGCAGCACCTGTTTTATATGGAGTACTTGCTGAAAAAGGATTTATTCCAAAAGAAGATATTGTGACACTTCGTAAGCCGGATTCATATTTGCAGGGACATCCTGATATGAAGCATACTCCGGGAGTTGATATGTCATCAGGTTCATTAGGTCAGGGAGTATCTACAGCAGTAGGTATGGCATTGGCAGGCAAAATGGATCATAAGGATTACAGAGTATACACATTATTAGGTGATGGTGAAATAGAAGAAGGACAGGTTTGGGAGGCAGCAATGTTTGCCGGACACAGAAAGTTAGACAATCTTGTGGTAATAGTAGATAACAATAATCTTCAGATTGACGGAACAGTGGAAGAAGTATGTTCACCATACCCTATTGATAAGAAGTTTGAAGCATTTAATTTTCATGTTATTGTAATTAACGGACATGATTTTGATGAAATAAGAAATGCCCTTAATGAGGCAAAAAATACAAAGGGACAGCCTACAGCCATTATTATGAATACCGTAAAGGGAAAAGGGGTTTCGTTTATGGAAAATCAGGTAAATTGGCATGGCGCAGCACCTAATGATGAACAGTTTGCCGTGGCAATGGAAGAATTAGAGAAAGCAGGTGAAGCATTATGTCAGAAGTAAAGAAGATAGCAACAAGAGAAAGCTATGGTAAAGCACTTGTAGAGCTTGCAAAGGAACATGACGATATTGTGGTACTTGATGCGGATCTTGCAGCAGCTACAAAAACTGCCATTTTTAAGAAAGAGTTTCCTGATAGACATATTGACTGCGGTATTGCAGAAGCTAATATGATGGGAATAGCAGCAGGATTATCTACCTGTGGAAAGGTACCTTTTGCCAGCACATTTGCAATGTTTGCAGCAGGAAGAGCTTTTGAGCAGGTGAGAAACACTATAGGATATCCACACCTTAATGTAAAAATCGGGGCAACTCATGCAGGAATTTCTGTAGGAGAAGACGGTGCCACACATCAGTGTAATGAAGATATTGCGCTTATGAGAGTTATACCGGGAATGACAGTTATAAATCCATGTGATGATGTGGAAGCCCGTGCAGCAGTAAAGGCAGCATATGAAATGGAAGGCCCTGTATATATGAGATTTGGACGTCTTGCAGCACCGGTTATTAATGATGAAAACAATTATAAATTTGAAATTGGAAAAGGCATATTAATGCGTCAGGGAAGTGACATTACAATTGTTGCTACCGGTCTTATGGTGTCTTATGCCCTTGAAGCAGCAGAAAAACTTGCAGCAGAGGGAATTAGTGCCGAGGTTATTAATATTCATACAATTAAGCCTTTAGATGAAGATATAATTGTAAAATCCGCTGAAAAGACTAAGAATGTGTTTACAGTGGAAGAACATTCCGTAATTGGTGGTTTAGGAAGTGCAGTATGTGATGCATTAAGTGCAAAATGCCCTACAAAGGTAACTAAGATAGGTGTAAATGACGTGTTTGGACATTCAGGACCGGCTTTAGAGCTTATAAAAGAGTTTGGACTGGATGGAGAAGGCATATATAATAAAATTAAGGAGAATATACAGTAATCTTTAATAAAGTTTATAAAAAACGGAAAAAAGTTTACGAAATAAAACCTAACATTAATAAATTAAAGTCTGAATTTAAGAAAATTAAATTTGGACTTTTTTTTATTAGCAAAAGTGATTTATCCATTGAAATAAAAAAATATGATGTTATACTAATGCATGTTGAACGAAATGCAAGGGAGCAGACGTAAAGGTCTAGCTCCCTTTTTCGTTTCTGAGAGCACATAATTATTGAAAAGCACAATGGCAAATTCAGTAATTGTGTCGTCTGGGAAAACATCCCCTTTAAATGTTTTCCAGGTAAAAATATTATTTAGGACTAAAAAAGAATGGAGGAATTAGTTATGGGAGCAGAAGAGATTATTAAAGCAGCAACAGACAGCAGTTTTGCTATTTGGTTCCTTATTGGTGCCAGCCTGGTATTCTTTATGCAGGCAGGCTTCGCAATGGTTGAAACAGGATTCACAAGAGCAAAGAATGCCGGCAACATTATTATGAAAAACTTAATGGACTTTTGTATCGGTACTATAATGTACATAGTATTAGGTTTCGGGCTTATGATGTCAGAGGATTATGTAATGGGAATTATTGGTATTCCAAATCTTGATATCTTTATCCATTATGACACATTTAACTGGTCACAGTTCGTATTTCAGTTAGTATTCTGTGCAACAGCAGCTACAATTGTTTCAGGTGCTATGGCTGAAAGAACAAAGTTCAGTGCTTACTGTATTTATTCAGCAGCAATCAGCTTAATAGTATATCCTATTGAAGCAGGCTGGGTTTGGAACTATGGTGGCAACGGATGGTTACAGCAGTTACATTTCGTAGATTTCGCAGGTTCAGCAGTTATTCACTCTGTAGGTGGTATGGCGGCATTAGTTGGAGCCATTATTGTGGGACCTCGTATTGGCAAGTACACAAAGAGATCTAATGGTAAAATCAGATCAAACGCCATTGCAGGTCACTCAATAACTCTTGGTGCATTAGGATGCTTCATTCTTTGGTTTGGATGGTATGGATTTAACGGTGCAGCAGCTACAAACAATGACAGCTTAGCATCAATCTTTATGAATACAACAATTGCACCGGCAACAGCAACAGTAGTTTGTATGATATTTACATGGATTAAAGACGGAAAGCCTGATGTTGGTATGTGTCTTAACGCATCCCTTGCAGGTTTGGTAGCAATTACAGCAGGATGTGCTTCAGTTGATACTGTAGGAGCATTAATCATTGGTGCAGTTTCAGGTATATTAGTGGATGTAGTAGTAGAAGTTTTAGATAAGAAGTTCCACATTGATGACCCGGTTGGTGCCGTTGGTGTTCACTGGGCAAACGGTGTTTGGGGAACAATTGCCGTAGGTTTATTTGCAACAGGTAGGGGAGAAACAGTTAATGCATTTGCAGATGGTTCTTACTACGCAGGTTTATTCTATGGTGGTGGAGCAAAACTTTTAGGAATCCAGATTTTAGGTATTGTAGCAATTGATGTTTACGCAGCAATAATGATGACAATTGTATTCCAGATTATTAAACATACAATTGGACTTAGAGTTAAACCAGAAGAAGAAATCATTGGTATGGATATTTCAGAACATGGCCTTGCATCAGCTTACGCAGATTTCCTCCCAGCAGCACCATCATATGCAGGAGAAAGCGAAGGTTCAGTTGACCTTTCAGATGTTAAACCGGTTGCTCTTGCTCTTGGCGAAAGAGAAGAAGGCAGATATACAAAGATTTCCATTATATGTCCGGAAGAAAGATTTGGTGTACTTCGTGACACAATGAATGCTATTGGAGTAATGGGAATGACGGTATCTCAGGTAATGGGATGTGGAGCTGAGAAAGGTAAGACAGGTAGATACAGAGGTGTACCAACCACAATGAACCTTTATAAGAAAGTACAGGTTGACATAGTAGTTTCAACAGTTGATCCGGGACTTGTTGTGGCAGCAGCAAGAAAGGCACTTAATACTGAACACTATGGCGACGGTAAGATTTTCGTAACAAATGTAGAAGATGTTATGAGAGTTCGTACAGGTGAAGTTGGTGTGGAAGCATTAGCTTACAAGGATAAATAAAAAACAGGAAAAGAGTTGTATATCAGTTAGATATTTTGGAACTCTGTTCTTAAATATATATTTTACTTAATCTCATTAAAAAGGGCTGTGGTCTTGACCTGATAAGTCAAAGCCGCAGCCTCTTTTATGCCTTATTAAGCTAAAAAAACTACTTACTATGTCTCCATGTAAGAGGTTGATTATTATCATTGTCGTTTAAATCTGAAGTATTTCCGGTTTGGGAAGTATCCTCTGCAATTTTGGTATCCTGATTAACTGACAAAGTGTTAATGGATGTTTTTAATAAAAGAGATACCTCATCTTCGTCAATACCCATAGCTTCAGATAATTCAGCTAATTCAGGAACACGACCAAGCTTTTCACTTAACTGCTTTGTAACTTTATCCAGTAAATTAAGCTGGTCAGCCAAATGCTGGCTTATGCGGTCAGAATTAATCTGTTCGTTAATGGTATTTTTTATGGCATCAGTAACACGGTTTGTAATAAATTCATTAAAGTCACCGCAATTACTGTTATAATCAGATACCGCCAGCATCATGCCAATATTTCCTTCCTGAATAAGGTCGCCAAAGGAGACCCCTTTGCCACGAAAATTACCGGCAAGTTCTGCTACTAATGAAAGACTACCTTCAACTAAACGTTTTGAAGCTTCGGCATTACCTGAAAGTAACTGATTTATTAATTCAACCTTTTCTGTGTCAGACAAAGGTTCAATGTTTTCCATATCTGACATATACATATTGACGAAAGCGATTTCCTCTTGGGACTCCTTAAAATTTGAAACTTTTTCAGGAATGCCTTCATTAGGGGAATCCTCCGCTATGCTTTCTGTGGTATCTTCATTTAATGTGTCAAAAAAAGACGTTGGTGTAAATCCTAAAACCTTTATTTTATTAAGGCTTAAATAGTCGTTAATAAAACCGTACTGACTTTCGTCATCAATTAAATCCTTGAAAAAGACCTTAACATCTTCCTGAGTGATTTCGTTACCTTTTGTAGCTGCGTAATCCACAAGAGAAGTAAGAGCCTCGTTAAATTGTGCTTTTTTATCCATAACAATATAATAGTCGGAAAAACTTTTTATCCGACTGAATCCTTTCATATGTTATGTTAATGATACATAAAAGCCTTGCAAAAATCAAGGATAATGGGTAACATTTAAGTACACGTATATATAAAACAGACATTAATGCAGGAGTAGACTTATGAAGAAGAAATCGATAATAAGGGAAAGAGTAGTATCTCTTTTTTTCATATTAATATTTATAGCAGTTTGCATGGGAATTGGAGCAGGAATGGCATATATAAACCATGAGTCAGATCCCACAGATGTTGCCGCAGGATATTTCAGAGCGTTTGTAAGCAGTGATTTTAATAAAATGTATGATTACCTTACAAAGGAAAAAGAGGTTTACATAAATAAAGAAACATATATCGAAGCCATGAAGCAAATGCGCTTACAGTATACAATTGATTCTTACGAAATATTAGACCCGGAGAAAAAGAACGGACAAAAGTTAGTCAGGGTAAAATGTATAGATGACTCAAAAAAAGAAAACAGATATTTTGAAATATATGTTGATGAAATAAGAAAGGGAATGAATATTATACCGGAATACTCTGTTAATTGCGACAGCATGATTGTAAAAAATTTTACTGTAGTTATTAACAGTGGAAATCAATTAAAAATTAACGGGAAAACCATTACAAAGGATAATGCTTCCGTAGAAGAAAAGGATGGTAAATTGACTTATAAATTTAAGGGTATTCTTTTGGGAGATTACAAGGTAGTGGCTACAAACAAATATTATGCAGTAAACAGTCAGGTGGATTTAAAGAAACCTGATACAACGCTTGATATGACAAAAAAATCTTACACTGCCAGTGAAGAATATTCCGGGAAAATAAAACAGTCAGGAGATAAAGTCATTAAGTTATTTTATAAGGCGGCAAGGGATAAAAAACCATCCTATCCAAACCTTATAAAATGCTTTCCTAATAATAAAAAGCTGAAAAGTAAGGTCAAGGACCTTGTTACTAAGACACAGGATATAATATATCCGCCGGATACTAAAAATATAGAAGACTATAAGGTATCTGACTTTAATATAAATAATTTAAAGAATACCATAACGTATAATGACAAAACAAAGGTTTATACTTTAAAATATACTTATAGCTATAATTATATGGCATCTACAAAGACCACATTGTATAATAGTTATGTGTATACCCTATCCGGAAAATGTAAAAGTGAAATGACTTTAAACTATACCTTAAAGGGTGATGATATTTCACTTACGGATATAAAGTTATTAAACAAAAATACTAAGAAGGAATAAAGGAGATAATTACATGGCAAAAGATATTTGGAAACCGGGAAATATGTTGTATCCCCTGCCGGCTGTTTTAGTTACTGCTACAGACGGAGAAGGAAATGATAATGTATTTACAGTAGCATGGACAGGCACGGTAAGTTCGGATCCTGCTATGGTGTACATTTCAGTAAGACCTTCAAGGCATTCTTATGATATGATAAAACACACAGGTCAGTTTGTTATAAATCTTACTACAGAGGAACTTGCCAAGGCTACAGATTACTGTGGCGTAAAGTCAGGGAGAGACGAGGACAAGTTTAAGGCAATGAATCTTACAAAGGAGGAGGCAAAATATGTTGCGGCACCTCTTATAAAGGAAAGTCCGGTAAACATTGAATGTGAGGTTCTTGAAATTACACATCTGGGAACTCACGACATGTTTTTGGCAAAGGTTTTATGCGTTCATGCTGATGAAAAATATATGGATTCTAAAGGAAAGTTTGATTTGGCAATGGCAGCACCGCTGGTTTATTCCCACGGACAGTATTACGGAGTAGGAAAAAAACTGGGAAGATTTGGATTCTCAGTGAGAAAAAACAAAAAGAGAAAATAAGAATCAGGAGGCTGAAAATTATGAGCAAAAGCAGCGATAACATTATATTGATAGGTATGCCGGGAGTTGGAAAAAGCACTGTAGGAGTAGTGCTGGCAAAGGTATTAGGCTATAGCTTTATTGATTCTGATTTAGTTATTCAGGAGAAAACAGGACGCCTCCTTAAGGATATTATTGCTGAAGAAGGTACAGAGAAATTTAAGGAGATTGAAAATGACGTAAATAAATCCCTTAACACAACAAAGGCGATAATAGCTACCGGAGGAAGTGCAGTTTACGGTCAGGAGGCAATGGAGCATTTTGCAAAAATTGGAACCATTGTGTATCTGGAATTAGAACTTAATGAGTTGTCAAAGAGACTGGGAAGTCTTAAAAAACGTGGGGTGGTTTTAAAGGAAGGACAGACTCTTAAGGATTTATATAATGAAAGAACACCGTTATATGAAAAATATGCGGATATAATAGTAAATGAGCACCACAGTACAATACAGAAAACTGTGAACAAAATTGTTGAAAAATTGGAGGAAATGAAAAATTAAAATTATTAATAATCTATTTAATCAGAAGAGATGGTTTTGGGCTGTATCAGCTCTTGCCTTACAAATGATGATAGTTATTATTTTTTCCCAGATGGCAATGGAAATACATGCTTATAGTTTCATTGCCGGGCAAAATATAAAAATAAAAGAAGCTAAAGATAAGGCTGAAATGGCAAAAAAAGTTGTAACTAAAAAGAAAACCATTAAGAAAAAGGCAAAAAGTTCTGAGGCTTCTTTTATTATGCCTGTAAATGGAGGAATTACCACCTCAAAGTTTGGGGATACAATATCAAGAAGCTCAAGGCATTTAGGACATGACTGGGGAGTATGTGTGGGAACAAAGGTAAAAGCGGCAAAGGAAGGAAGGGTAACCTTAGCGTATTATAGTGAAAGCTATGGTTACAACGTTTTAATTAATCACGGAAATTTTGTGGAAACCAGATATGCTCATATGTCGGAATTAAATGTGGAAAAGGGGCAGAAGGTTTCAAGGGGACAGGTAATAGGATTAAGTGGAAATACAGGAGACAGTACCGGTCCTCATCTTCATTTTGAAGTAATAATTAATGGAAAAAAAGTTAATCCCGTTAATTATGTAAAGTCCGGAAACGGTGGGTAACTTTTACCCGCTTAGTGCATATTCTAAAATTATAAAAAGCCTTTAGCTGTTTACAAAGTAGGAGATTGTGTTATAATATATGAAAGTGTGCATAAAAATATCAATAGGTGAAAAAAGCAGATTTTGACAAGAATTAAGGCACACTGTTATTTATTTGAGTAAATTTTTGGAGTTTACATAAAACCCGAGGTGAATAATGGAAAAATATATTATTAAAGGTGGAACACCACTTTATGGTGAAGTTGATATAAGCGGGGCGAAAAATGCAGCATTGGCTTTGATTGCAGCAGCAATTATGACCGATGAAGATGTAACTTTAGAAAATATTCCTGATGTCAGTGACATCAATCAGTTAATAGATGCAATAGAAACAATTGGGGCAAAGATAAACAGAGTTGACAGACATTGTGTAATTATAAATGGTGGAACCATTAATTCCTGTATTGTGGAAGAAGAACAGATGAGAAAAATAAGAGCTTCTTATTATCTTCTTGGTGCCCTTCTTGGAAAGTTTGGAAAGGCAGAGGTGGCTCTTCCGGGAGGCTGTGTTATAGGAGAGAGACCTATTGACCAGCATCTTAAGGGATTCAGGGCATTAGGAGCTACAGTTATCCAGGATCACGGAATGCTTAATGCACATGCAGATGTATTAAGAGGAAACAATATTTTCTTTGATGTTTCTTCAGTTGGAGCTACCATTAACATAATTTTGGCAGCTGTTATGGCAGAAGGTAAGACTATTATAGAAAATGCGGCAAAGGAACCGCATATTGTTGACGTGGCTAATATGTTAAACAGCATGGGTGCCGACATTAGAGGTGCAGGAACTGACAAGATTAGAATTAACGGAGTTGAGAAATTGCACGGAACAGTGTATTCTACCATTCCGGACCAGATTGAAGCAGGCACATTTATGTGTGCGGCAGCTGCAACAGGTGGAGAGATTTTAATTAAGAATGTTATTCCTAAGCATTTAGAGTGTATTTCATCTAAATTAATGGAAATGGGATGCACAATTATAGAATATGATGATTCAGTTAAGGTTAAAGCCGGTGATTTTATCAGATGTGCGAACATAAAGACACTTCCTTATCCCGGATTCCCTACAGATATGCAGCCACAGATGGCAGCAGTGCTTACTATGGCTAATGGGGTAAGTACCGTTACGGAAAGTATCTTTGAAAACAGATTTAAGTATGTAGCAGAATTAAACAGAATGGGTGCCATAACTAAGGTAGAAGGCAGAACAGCCATTATTACCGGAGTTGGAAGTATTCAGGGTGCTAAAGTAAAGGCAACTGATCTTAGGGCAGGAGCAGCATTGGTTATTGCGGGTCTTGCAGCTGAGGGATTTACTACGGTAGATGATATTGTATACATTAAGAGAGGATACGAAAGATTCGATGAAAAGTTGTCAGGACTTGGAGCAACTATCGCAAAAGTAGATTCTGAAAGGGAAGAACAGAAGTTTAAATTAAAAGTAGGATGATAAAAAAAATCAATAAAACTGATTAATATTGTCACTACACAAAGGAAAAGGCATATGTTAATATATGTTCATCCTAAAAATATTGCAAAGGCTATGAAGAGGAATAGTAATTAATGAGCTGTACCAAGAGAGATGTCGGAAGGTGCGAGACATCAGATGCAGGTTAATGAACTCGCCCCGGAGCTTCCGGCTGAAAACATCAAGTAGGTCAGGACGGAAATCCACCGTTAAAAGGAAGGGATGTGAATGCATCCTATGAGAGTGTGTATTTATTACATGAAACAGAGTGGTACCGCGCAAGTAAAGCTTACGTCTCTGTGCTTCCTACAGATGGAGCACAGGGATATTTTTTTGCATTAAAAGTTGGAAACTTTTATATAGATATTTTTTAAAACAAGATTAAAGGAGATAATTATCATGATGAACTACAAGAAGTATAAGAGACAGTATTTTATGCCACCTGTAGTAACTACAGACTGGGTAAAGAAGGAGTACATTGAAAAGGCACCTATATGGTGTAGTGTTGACCTTAGAGATGGAAATCAGGCTTTAATTGAGCCTATGAGTCTCGAAGAAAAACTGGAGTTCTTCCAGATGCTTGTGGATATCGGATTTAAGGAAATAGAAGTGGGATTCCCGGCTGCTTCAGAAACAGAGTACAATTTCATGCGTGCCCTGATTGAAAGAAACATGATACCGGATGATGTTACAGTTCAGGTTTTAACTCAGGCAAGAGAGCATATTATTAAGAAAACTTTTGAAGCTGTAAAGGGTGCAAAGCACGCAGTTATTCATTTGTACAATTCCACATCAGTGGCACAGCGTGAACAGGTTTTCAAAAAGAGCAAGGAAGAAATAATGAAAATCGCCGTAGATGGTGCAAAGCTTCTTGATGAATTAGCAAAGGAAGTAGACGGCAACTTCTCATTTGAATATAGCCCTGAAAGTTTCTCAGGAACAGAAATGGATTATGCATTAGACGTATGTAATGCAGTATTAGATGTGTGGAAACCAACAAAGGATAACAAGGTTATTATTAATCTTCCGTCTACAGTGGAAAATGCAATGCCGCATGTATTTGCAACCCAGATTGAATATATGCATAAGAATTTAAAATATCGTGATGCAGTAACAATATCAGTTCATCCACATAACGACAGAGGTTGCGGTGTGGCAACAGCTGAACTTAGTGTATTAGCAGGAGCAGATAGAATTGAAGGTACATTGTTTGGAAACGGTGAGAGAACAGGTAATGTTGATATAGTTACTCTTGCCATGAATATGTTATCTCATGGTGTTGATCCAAAGCTTGACTTTAGCAATTTAAATGAAATAAGCAAGGTTTACGAGAGACTTACAAGAATGAAGGTAGGTCCACGTCAGCCATACGCAGGAGATTTAGTATTTACTGCTTTTTCAGGTTCACATCAGGATGCCATTGCCAAGGGTATGGCATGTAGGGCAGCAGGCAAAACTGATGAGTGGACTGTTCCATATATTCCTATTGATCCTGTAGATATTGGAAGAACATATGATTCTGATGTTATTAGAATTAACAGCCAGTCAGGAAAAGGTGGCGTAAGTTACATTTTGAAGCAGAACTTCGGACTGGATTTGCCGGATAAGATGAAGGAAGAAGTGGGATATACAGTTAAGCATGTTTCAGATAAGGAGCATAAGGAATTATCACCTGACTGGGTATATCAGATATTTGAAGATAAATACATAAATGATGTGGGAGCATTCTCTGTTCCGGAAGTACATTTCCAGCAGAAAAACGGCATTATGGCAGAAGTTACCATTGCACAAAATGACGGGGTAAGAATTGTTAAGAGTACAGGTAACGGTAGATTAGATGCTGTAAGTAATGCATTTAAGCAGTATTTTAATATTAGCTACGAACTTTCAGTATACGAGGAACATTCATTATCAAGAGGTTCTTCTTCAAAGGCTGTTTCTTATGTGGGAATAAGCTATAACGGAGCTATGCATTGGGGCGTAGGATTAGACGAGGATATTATTAAATCATCAATCCATGCATTAACAGTAGCCGTAAATCAGGTTATTAAGGAATTAGGTGAAAAAGACTGCCAGGACGAGAGACTGACTGAAATAATTAATTATATTAATACAAATTATTTAACGGTTTCTTTAGATGAATTAGCAGATCAGTTCCATCTTTCAAAACCTTATTTATCAAAGTACATTAAGGATAAGTCAGGAAAGACCTTTGGAGAGTTAGTTAAAAATGTCAGAATGAAAAAGGCAAGAACTCTTTTAAAGGGGGGAAACATGACTGTTGAATCTATTGCAGAAAAGGTAGGATACCAGAATGTTGAACATTTTAACCGCCTTTTTAAGAAAAAGTACGGAATGACACCGGTACAGTTTAGAAACAGCAGAGATTAATGTTTTTGGGATTTATTCCTTGACATATGTATGCTATAATAGTAATATAACCATTGCAAATAAATATTTTCTCTTATTCAGAGTGGTGGAGGTACAAGGACCGAAGAAGCCACGGCAACCCCGACATTTGTCAGGAAGGTGCCAACCTGAGCAGACACAAGTTTGATCAATAAGAGGATTTGATACCTTGAATTCAAGTCCACTGTTTAGTGGACTTTTTCTTTTATAAAAATAAGGTTTAAAGAAAAATAAATTCTCACAAGTAGAAAATAAATATTTGTAAGATACTATAGTTAAAGCATTTAAAACAAAGAAAAGGAGAAGTAAATGGAAAAAAGATTGTTTACATCTGAATCAGTAACTGAAGGTCATCCTGACAAAATGTGTGACCAGATATCTGATGCCATATTAGATGAATTAATGCGTCAGGACCCTATGAGCCGTGTAGCCTGTGAAACAAGTATTACAACAGGTCTTGTGTTGGTTATGGGTGAAATAACTACAAAGGGATATGTTGATATACAAAAAATAGTAAGAAATACTATCAGGGAAATCGGTTATGACAGGGCTAAATACGGATTTGACTGTGACACATGCGGAGTTATAACAGCATTAGATGAACAGTCAGCAGATATTGCATTAGGAGTTGATAAGGCTCTTGAAGCTAAGGAAAACAAAATGTCGGATGAGGACATTGATGCAATTGGTGCCGGTGACCAGGGAATGATGTTTGGATATGCTACTAACGAAACAGAGGAGTTAATGCCATATCCTATTTCATTGGCTCATAAGTTAGCAAGAAAACTGACGGAGGTCAGAAAAAACGGAACACTTCCATACTTAAGACCTGATGGAAAAACACAGGTTACAGTAGAATATGATGAAAATGGAAAGCCATTTAGATTAGATGCGGTAGTTTTATCGACTCAGCATGATCCGGAAGTTACCCAGGAGCAGATACATGAAGATATTAAGAAATATGTATTTGATGAAATTCTTCCACAGGATATGGTAGACGAAAATACAAAATTCTTTATAAATCCAACAGGACGTTTTGTTATAGGCGGACCAAATGGCGATAGCGGACTTACAGGACGTAAAATAATTGTTGATACTTATGGTGGATACGCAAGACACGGTGGTGGTGCTTTCTCTGGAAAGGATTGTACAAAGGTTGACCGTTCAGCTGCTTATGCAGCAAGATATGTTGCAAAAAATATTGTGGCAGCAGGATTAGCAGATAAATGTGAAATTCAGTTATCATACGCCATTGGTGTTGCACATCCTACATCAGTAATGGTAGATACATTTGGAACAGGAAAGGTTTCAGATGAAAAATTAGTGGAAATCATTCGTGATAAGTTTGATTTAAGACCTGCAGGTATTATAAAGATGTTAGACCTTCGCAGACCTATTTACAAGCAGACAGCTGCATATGGTCATTTTGGAAGAAATGATTTAGACTTACCTTGGGAAAAGACTGATAAAGCAGAGGAACTGGCAAAGTTAGTTTAATGTGATGTGAGTTTTCGGAAATTACGTAACAAGAAAGTAATCCGTAGACAATGGTGAGTGGCAGTGATACATTCATATTGACATAAAAGCGGTGCTATGGCGTTGAATAAAGCGATAGTGCCGCTTTTCTTATAGAGGACATGGAAAGTGGTATGTATATTATAGCGAAAGAGGGGAAAACATTGATTATTTAAAAAAGAATCGTAATAAAAAATGTTCATTAAATGGAGAGCGTGTTACCTGGATGTTAAGAACACCGGAAACTTATTATAGTTCTGCAGTTTGTGTTTTTACCTGGGATGACAAGATATCGATATAAAATGCATATGAAAAGGCGGGATAAGACCGGCATTATGTATAGATTCATCAACAAAAGTGTCATATGAAGGAAATGGAGGAGGAAGGTTTGTTATTATGCATGAGGGACCGGAAAGCACAGGTGAGGAATAAAATTTAGATTTATTTTTTTATAAAAATGATAACGATTTATTGAGGATACCTTTCCTGTAGAAAAACGAAATATTCTTTGTAAGAAATAACATATCTTTAACAGTTTTCATGGATTATCAGTGTTTGTATTTTGGTAAATTATTGTGCAAAATTTTTGTACAAAATAAATAAGAAAGTTTAGGAGAAAATGATGGAATCAAAAAAATTTAATTTTGTTTATGAAAAGACAACAGAGGAAGACAGAAAATTTATTGAATCATTTCAGATTGAGAAGGAGTATCATAGTGGAATGGTAGATGTGATGTATTGGGCTTGTGATAAGGAAAAGGGGATGTATTTCATTCTTAATGATGCTTCATTAGGATTAGTGTTGGAGGGAGTGAATGGACCTAGAGTGGCAAACTTTATATATAAAAATATAGTGAATACTATAAAATATAACTATCATTCTGATAGATTTGTACATTCTATAGAATATAAAGAATTTAGGGTAGATAAAAAGCTAAAAGATGAGGAAGAGTATGTTGTTGAAGCAATGAGAAAAGCATTAGAAGTATTTTGGGGGAGTTTTTTTAATGATCGAAAAATGAAGGCCTTAAATTGATAAAACTTAGCACAAGGGAATTACATAAGCACAATGTAAAATAAATAATAAAGTTTAGGAGGAAATGATGGAATCAAAAAAATTTAATTTTGTATGTGAAAAGATAGCAGAGGAAGACAGAAAATTTATTGAAGCTTTTCAGATTTATAGGGTGTATCATGGTGGAAATGTAGATGTGTCAAATTGGTCTTGTGATAAGGAAAAGGGGATGTATTTCATTCTTAATGATTCTCCATTAGGATTAGTGTTGGAGGGAGTGGATGGACCTAAAGTGGCAAACTTTATATATAAAAATATAATTAATACCATAAAATATGACTATCATTCTGACAGATTTGTACTTTCTATAGAATATAAAGAATTTAGGGTAGATAAAAGGCTAAAAGATGAGGAAGAGTATGTTGTTGAAGCAATGAGAAAAGCATTAGAAGTGTTTTGGGGGAATTTTTTTGATGATCGAAAAATGAAGGTTTTAAATTGATAAAAACTTTGTGCAAGGGAATTACATAAGCACAATGCAAAATAAATAATAAAGTTTAGGAGGAAATGATGGAATCAAAAAAATTTAATTTTGTATGTGAAAAGATAGCAGAGGAAGATAGAAAATTTATAGAATCCTTCCATATTCGTAGGGTGTATCATGGCGGAATGGTACAGGTTGTATATTGGGCTTTTGATAAAGAAAAAGAAATGTATTTAGTTATTAATGATTCTCCGTTAGGATTAGTGCTAGATGGAGTGAATGGACCTAAAGTGGCAAACTTTATATATAAAAATATAGTTAATACTATAAAGTATGTTTATCATTCTGATAGATTTGTGCTTTCTATAGAATATAAAGGATTTATGGTAGATGAAAGGTTAAAGGATGAGGAAGAGTATGTTATTGAAGCAATGAAAAACGCATTAGAAATATTTTTAGGTAAAATTTTTAAAAATCGAAAAATTGAGATTGCAAATTAATAAATAAAATTTGAGCTTGAAAAATGTAAAATAATATGTGGATTTAAATACGATATAATTTTGATAAATATAAAACAATATATTTACTTTGGTATACATATATGGTATCATAATAATGTTTTTATAAAAAATACAGCATAAATAATAGCGAAAGAAGTACTCTTTGCTGTTGAGAGCGAATGAAAGAGGTTAAATATCTTGCAGAGGAAAGGTTATTATTATGTATGAGAGGTCGGAAAGCACAGGAGAGGAATGGAATTCAGATGTATTCTTATAAAAAGGATAACGATTTATTGAGGATATCTTTCTTGTAGAAAAACGAAATATTCTTTGTCAGAAATAACATATCTATTAACAGTTTTCATGGATTATCAGTGTTTGTATTTTGGTAAATTATTGCACAAAATTTTTGTATAAAATAAATAAGAAAGTTAAGGAGAGAAAATGATGGAAACAAAAAAATTTAATTTTGTTTATGAAAAGATAACAGAGGAAGACAGAAAATTTATTGAATCTTTTCATATTAATAGGGTGTATCATGGTGGAATGGTAGATGTGGTGTATTGGGTTTATGATAAGGAAAAGGGGATGTATTTTGTGGATAATGACGCTCCGTTAGGGTTGGTGCTGGAGGGAGTAGATGGTCCCCAAGTGGCAAATTTTATATATAAAAATATAGTTAATACTATAAAATATGACTATTATGAAGACAAATTTGTACTTTACGTAGAATATAAAGAATTTAGGGTAGATGAAGTGCTAAAGAAAGAGGAAGAGTATGTTATTGAAGCAATGAGAAATGCATTAGAAATATTTTTGGACAAAGCTTTTGAAAATCGAAAAATTGAGATTGTAAATTAATAAAAATCTAGAGCGAGATAATTAATTTAGAAGTTTAGTTTGAGGAAGCTTATGTTATATGAAAAAACGTTAGAATATTAAATGAAAAGAGGGCAAAATGAGTCAGTTAGCAGAAAGAACAATAGAGTTTATTGAAGGATATGATGGTTTAAAGCACGATAATGAAGGAGAAATTACGGAATCTAGTTTGGTGGAATTTACCAGAGCATTGGAAAAATTTTTGAATAGGGAAAGTTTTAACGGAGTGACAGGAGAAGTACTTCCTTACTGTGGAGGCGCCAAGGTGGGAGAGGCGTGGCTTCCACTTTATAAAGTAGCCGAAGCATTGAGTAAAGAAAAAAAATATCAATATATTAGTAGCACGGAATTGGGAAATTTAATTAATGATAAACCATTAGGTATAGCATTAGGGAATAAGATTGGCATAGAAAATGCAAAACTTGTTCTTTATGGAGGAAAGGATGGCTTGTTAGAAATTAAAGAGGGCAGTGGTGTTTTAAATCTAAGTGATTATACATCAAAAAGACTGATGCTTGAAGTGGCAGCAGGGGATGTGAAACCTTTAATGTGGGAATTAAATCCTAATAAGGTTTTTTTAAGAACGGAATTTGATGCTTTATTGAATAATCCGAAAGTAAAATCTATATGGGGAGAGAGTACAGAAACAATAAAGGAAATCGTTCATAATTCAAAACGTTATGGATTTAAGGATGAAATGGAAGCAAAAATGTTTTATCAAGAATGGTTTGCACATAAAACAGGTCAATTTATGAAAGACATTGATATCACAATTGGATATGATAATAATGGAAATATTGTAGTGTATAAGGTGGATAGTTCTAAAGTAGGTGGTGGAACTTCATATGTAACAGAAAAGGATAATATGGATTTCTCCCGAAATACAAAAAACATGGATATCAGTGATGCAATAACAGACATTGATATAAAACGGGAACTTGGCGAACTGGAGAAAATATACAATGAACGATATAAGGGAAAAGTATTTACTGAATCTCAAAAGAGCATTCTGAAAGATGCATTACAAAAATATAAAGAGTTAGGTAGTCCGAGAGCTTGCAAACAATATGCAACTAAAATAGCAGAGATAGAGAAGACATTATCCGGAATTTCTAAAGTGAGTAAAGCGGTAAAATATGCGGGCACAGTATTTTTTGTTGCATGGGGAGCATCTACGATAATCAGTGCAGCAGAAAAATATCAGAATGGTCAAAAGGAGGAAGCGTGTAAAGAAATAACAGGCTTTTTTGCAGAAATAGCAGGTGGTTCTGTAATTACAGGATTGATGGAACCGGCAAACCTATATTTGGCAATGGTAGCAGGAACAGCAATCTGTCCGGCTGCAGGTGTTGTCGCATTTGTTACATTAGAATTATTTGAATTTTGGGTGGGATCTAAACTTGGAGAATGTGTGAATGACATGGCGTACAGTATTTTTGATTGGTTCAAGGAGGCACTTGCTCAGCGTGTTGATCCATTAATTGTTGATTTGGATGGTGATGGTATAGAAACAATATCATTAAAGAACAACGTCCATTTTGATTTTGATGGAGATAAAAGTGCAGAGGCTATGGGCTGGGTAGGCAGTGATGATGGTCTTCTTGTATTTGATGAAAATGGTAATGGCAAAATTGATGGAGGAAATGAGTTATTTGGTAATGCGTCAAGCATATCAGAAGATGAAATTGCAGCAAATGGATTCTTAGCTCTTGCAAATTATGATAACAATGCAGATGGAGTGATGGATGAAAAAGATGCTATGTATTCAAAGATACAGGTATGGAGGGATGTAAACAGCAATGGTAAAACAGAAGACGGAGAGTTATTATCATTAAAACAGGCAGGAATCAAATCTATAAATTTAAATTATTCAGAACAATACGCTGTGGATGATATGGGAAATGAACATAATCAGGTTAGTACATATACAGATTTTAACGGAAAAGAGTTTGATATACATGATGTATGGTTTGAAATGGATAGTGTTGACACAGTAATACACAATGATGATTATGTAATATTAGAAGAGACAAAAGATGTTTTTGCATTACCTGAATTAAAAGGAACAGGTAAAGTAAATACATTGCATCAGGCAATGCTTAGGGAAAAAACGGGAAAGTTACAAAATCTCGTGAAACGATTTGCAAATGAAACAGATGAAATAACAAGAAGACAGATTGTATCTGAATTGGTTATGAGATGGTCAGGAGTTTATGATGTTGACCCATATAGTAGGGGAAGCAAAATGAAAGATGCAAGAAGACTCGAAGCAATTGAGGAATTTTTAGGTCAGGAATTTACACATCAGGTAGGTGGTAGAAATCCGGTTGAAGCAGCAGCTGAAAAATTGGAAAAAGCATATAGTCAATTAGTTGATATATATTATTATCAGTTAAAGTTGCAGTGTGATTATAAAGATTTATTTGTTGGTGTGACGTTTGATTATGATGAAGAAAACGAGGAACTTGTATTTGATTATGCGGGTATTGGAGATATTGTAGAAGAAATTAATGAGAAGAATCCGGAGTTGGCAAAGAAAAAGCTTTCTGATTTTATGGATACATTATATGGTTCAGGAATGATTTCCAAAGAAAATATGGACAGCTTTATTAAAAAAGTGTCAGGAATAGGGAAAGATTACGAAACCATTGTAAAATGTGCATCAAATGATTTAATAAAGGGAACTGATAGGGACGATATCCTTTACGGCTACGGTGGTGATGATCTGGTCTATGGGTATGATGGAGATGATATATTATATGGAGGTTCAGGAGAAGATACATTATCTGGTGGATTTGGGGATGACAAGTTATATGGAGACGAAAATGATGATGTGCTTTATGGTAATCATGGGAATGATATATTAGATGGTGGATCTGGCAACGACACATTGTATGGTGGGGAAGGTGATGATACATATGTATATAATTTATATTCGGGAGATAAAACAATTATTGAAGATGATTGGGAAGGTCAGGAAACAATTCTTTTTGGGGAGAAAATTGGTTTTTCGAATCTTAATTGTTCCATCAACGGGACAGATCTGGAAATTAGTGTAGAAGAATGTGAGGATAAAGTTATAGTTAAAAATTTTGTTTCAGGCTCATCTTATAGAAAAATAAATTTCCAATTTTCAGATGGCTCAAAAATAAACCCAATGGATACAGATTTAGTTAAGGATAGGACAAAAGGAACGGAATATGATGATAAAATTACTGTTTCTGCAAATGGAGAGGAAATAAACGCAGGTTCAGGCGATGACATAATAAATGGATCAAAAGAGGCAGACGTCATTCATGGCGGAGAGGGAAGAGATAGTATTTATGGAGCACAGGGAAACGATAAACTCTTTGGTGAGAATGGCAAGGATTATATAAGAGGGGATGCCGGAGACGACGTGATTTATGGCGGAGAAGGTAGTGATACACTTATTGGAAATGAAGGCAATGATATAATCTATGGTGGGGATTCTAATGACGATATTAGAGGAAATGAGGATGACGATATACTTTATGGTGAAGGTGGTAGAGATACATTAAGTGGTAATGCCGGAAATGATACTATATATGGAGGGGAAGGAATTGATACATTATATGGAGATGATGGAGATGACTTTCTTTATGGAGGTTCAGGAGATGATACATTAAATGGTGGAAAAGGCAATGACATATTAGACGGAGGAACCGGTAATGATATATTAAATGGAGAAGCCGGAAATGATATATATATCATTACAAGAGGAAATGGCAATAAGGTCATCAATGATACAGCAGGAAATAGTGTCTTAAAATTTTCTGAAGGAATAACAGTCGGAGACCTGATGTTTAGCGATACCAACAGAAATTTTATAATAACAATCAAAGAAACAGGTGAAATCACAACAATAAATGACATTATCGGCTCTAAAGAAGGGTGTATGTTAGAGCAATTTATGTTACAGTTTGCTGACGGAACAGAGATTAAGCTGGATTCTGAAAATGGCCCTATCAGAAGATTAGAGGGTAGTGATAAGGGACAAAGTATTTATGCAAGTGAAATGGATACAAAACTCTATGGTAATGCCGGAGATGACTATTTATATGGAAATAAAGGCGAAGACATCCTTTATGGAGGTGAAGGGAGTGATGAACTGAGAGGAAACGCCGGTTCAGACATCCTTTATGGAAACGATGGAAATGATTACCTGTCCGGAGGAACTGAGAATGATACTCTTTATGGCGGTGCACAAAATGATAAATTGAATGGAGATGATGGAGATGACATCCTTTATGGAGGTTCAGGAGATGATACATTAAATGGTGGAAAAGGCAATGACATATTAGACGGAGGAACCGGTAATGATATATTAAATGGAGAAGCCGGAAATGATATATATATCATTACAAGAGGAAATGGCAATAAGGTCATCAATGATACAGCAGGAAATAGTGTCTTAAAATTTTCTGAAGGAATAACAGTCGGAGACCTGATGTTTAGCGATACCAACAGAAATTTTATAATAACAATCAAAGAGACAGGTGAAACCATAACAATAAATGACATTGTCGGCTCTAAAGAAGGGTGTATGTTAGAGCAATTTATGTTACAGTTTGCTGACGGAACAGAGATTAAGCTGGATTCTGAAAATGGTCCTATTAGAAGATTAGAGGGTAGTGATAAGGGTCAAAGTATTTATGCAAGTGAAATGGATACAAAACTCTATGGTAATGCCGGAGATGACTATTTATATGGAAATAAAGGCGAAGACATCCTTTATGGAGGTGAAGGGAGTGATGAACTGAGAGGAAACGCCGGTTCAGACATCCTTTATGGAAACGATGGAAATGATTACCTGTCCGGAGGAACTGAGAATGATACTCTTTATGGCGGTGCACAAAATGATAAATTGAATGGGGATGATGGAGAAGACATTCTTTATGGAGGTTCAGGAGATGACACATTAAATGGTGGAAAAGGAAATGATATATTAGACGGAGAAACCGGTAATGATATATTAAATGGAGAAGCCGGAAATGATGTATATATCATTACAAAAGGAAATGGCGATAAGGTCATCAATGATGCAGCAGGAAATAGTGTCTTGAAATTTTCTGAAGGAATAACAGTCGGAGACTTGATGTTTAGCGATACCAACAGAAATTTTATAATAACAATCAAAGAAACAGGTGAAACCATAACAATAAATGACATTATCAGCTCTAAAGAAGGGTGTATGTTAGAGCAATTTACATTACAGTTTGCTGACGGAACAAGTCTTAATCTAAACGAAAAAGATGCTCCTGTAAGAGTTTTAAGAGGATCTGATGAGGATGATTACTTGTATGCAGCTGAAGTTGAAAGCACTTTATATGGTGGAATGGGCGATGACGTTCTGAAAGGTAATAATCACAATGATGTTCTATATGGTGACAGTGGAAATGACACGCTAAATGGAAAGAATGGAAATGATAATATATACGGTGGACTTGGAGATGATCAACTATACGGAGATGATGGAGACGACATACTTTATAGTGGTTTGGGAACAGATACATTGCATGGAGGTAACGGTAATGACGTTCTATATGATCAGGGCGGTAATAATTCATTGAAAGGAGAAGCTGGAGATGATACTTATGTAATTGGAAAAGCGTCAAATAAAGTATATGTGTCAGACAGTGTTGGGGAAAATATAATACAGTTTGTAGATGGAATAACACTGGAAGATTTAACCTTTACAAAAGATAAAAACCATTTGTATATAAGTGCAAAAAGCACGGATATAGATATGAGAATTAATGACTGTATTGGTTCGGAAAAAAATGCTAATTACGTATTAAAATTTGACAATGATGTTAATATCCGTTTGGAAGATATATTAATGGGAACATTAGAGAGTTACGTTTTAACTATTAATGGAGATGGGGTCACAACAACTATTAATGGAGATGAAGTGATTATGGATGGTACAACCAAAGATGATATTATCACTATTGAAAACAAAAACACAGTTGTAAAGGGGAACCTTGGAAATGACACAGTAGTTGGCAGTGTTAATGAAGATGTTATTTTTGGAGGAGAAGGTAATGATAAACTTAATTCGGGTAAAGGCGATGACCGTATCTTTGGTGGAAACGGAAATGACATTATTTCAGGTGGATATGGAAATGATACAATTTATGGTGAAGCAGATAATGACGTTATATACGGTGGGGAAGATAATGATGTTATGTATGGTGGAGCAGGTAATGATAAGTTGTATGGTGAAGCAGGCGATGATATTTTATATAGTGGAAGTGGGAATGACACTATTTCAGGCGGATATGGAAATGATATATTGACAGCTGATAGTGGTAAAAATAATTTGTCTGGAGATAAGGGGGATGATACATATATTATTTTAGACGAGAATAGTGTTAATAAAATAACGGATTATTCAGGTGAAAATATAATAAAATTGCCTAAGAGTGTAAGAAAGGAGGATTTACAATATGAAACCACAAATTCCGATTTGATAATTAATGTAAAGGGAAAAAATACTATAACTATTGAACGATTTGTAAATTCTCAAGACTATAGAAACTATACATTGTTTTTTGACAATGGTGAAAAAATTTCATTAAATGATGAGAATGGCATTCTTAGAAATTTGGTGGGAACAAATGATTCAGATGTGATGCATTCAATCTTTAACAATTCAATAGTAAATGCAGGAGACGGAGACGATAGGGTGTATGGAACAAATGGTAGCGATATACTTTATGGAGGATTGGGAAATGACACGTTAGATGGAAATTCAGGAGATGATATACTATACGGAGAACTGGGAAATGACATATTATTCGGGGGGGCGGATGATGATACATTATACGGAAATGTTGGAAAGGATACGCTTTATGGAGGTGCAGGGGATGACAAACTCTATGGTGGTTCAGGAGATGATATATTATTTGGAGAAGAAGGAAATGACATTCTAAATGGAGCCTCAGGAACAAACAGACTTAATGGTGCATCCGGAGATGATATATATGAAATAATGGGCAGTCAAATTACAACAATTTCAGATAATAAAGGCAGTAACTTTATAAAATATTTGGATAAAATATCAATAAATGATCTGATATTTGAACGTGTATTAAATGATTTGGTTATTAAGTGTAACAAAAATAATTCTAAGGTGATTATTTCTAACTATTGCTACGATGAGACATATAGGATGTATACATTAATGCTTAATGATGGGACAAAGATTAATTTAAACGGGGAAGAAGGTTATCTTAAGGCTCTTTTCGGAACCGAAGAAAAAGATACTATGACAGCTATTTTTGATGGAAGTACGATACATGGTAATGGAGGCGATGATAGGGTAAATGGTTCGGCGTTTATGGATGTATTATATGGAGATTCAGGAGAAGATTGTATTAGTGGAAATGGTGGTGATGATGAAATATACGGAGGAAATGATAATGATAAATTATATGGAGATGCAGGTAATGATATAGTTCATGGTGATGATGGAAATGATATCATACACGGTGGTGATGGAGATGATTACCTATTTGGAGATAGTGGAGATGATTGTATAAATGGGGGAAATGGAAATGATGTTCTTGACGCCGGAGCTGGAACAGATACATTGAATGGAAATGATGGAGATGATGTATACATAGTAGGAAGAAATTATGATACGGTGTACATTTCGGATATTAATGGTATTAATACGCTTGAATTTATTGATGATATTTCTATGGATGAATTACAATGTGAGTCAGCGTCTGCAGATTTTATAATTAATATTAAGGATAGCAATACAAGAGTAGTTTTAAGTAATTTTGTTTATCAGGAAAGACATAGAAAATTCAAATTGAAATTTTCAAATGATGAGGTAATTGATATTTTGGATCAAAATGGAATAGCCAGAAACCTTGAAGGAACAAATGAAGCAGAAACGCTATATGTTGCTGTTCCGGGAGGAAGTATTGATGCAAAATCGGGTGATGACGTTATTTATGGAAGTAGCCTTGCAGATACGTTATATGCAGGTAATGGTTATGACAAGATAGATGCTGGAGCTGGAGATGATACATTATCAGGTGGAGCCGGAGATGATCTGTTATATGGAAGAGATGGTAATGACACAATCAAAGGTGATGAAGGAAATGATTGTATTTATGGAGGAAATGGAGATGATTACATAAATGGAGGAAATGGAGATGACTTAATATATGGTGGAAATGACAATGACACTATTTATGGTGGAACCGGAAATGATGAAATATACGGTGAGAATGGTGATGATATAATTTATCCAAATGCCGGAAGTAATTATGTAGAAGGTGGAAACGGAAATGACATTTATGTAATAGACAAATCAGATGGAATAACAGTTATTGCTGATGAAAAGGGGTATAATACGTTAAAATTTGAAAGTAATATAAATTTAAATGACGTCACTTTTGAAAGCTTATTGGATAACCTTATTATAAAAAATGCTAATACAAATAAAATTATTATCTGTAAGAATTATAACAAGAATTCATATGCCAGACAGTTTTCTGCAGAATTTGCAGACGGAACTGTTTTGAACGCAGATGAATTCCGAAATATTATTAAGGATAGAGATAAGATAGCACCGTTCTCATCATTAGTTGAACCATATGGCGAGAAAAATAATCGATATAAAATGGAGGGTGCGATGATTGACGAATCCAAAATATCGGATGCGGGAGATGTTATTTATAATTCTCTCAATAGTAATATGGCGCAGTTATTAGTTGATAATTGGTCTACATTGTCTGATGAAGCTGGAATAGCACAATTGAAGAATGGTGCAAATAACGATGATATAAAAATTTTCACAGATAATTTTTGGATAAAAAAAGCTTAAGTTTTATAAGACCCACAACATTATTGTTGTGGGTTAGTTTTGGAGGAAAAAATGAATAACAGTGGATTAACTTGCTTTATAACAATAGTTCAGTATTGGGGAATAAAGATGAATAATGAGACAATTCAGCATTTGACTAATACAGCAAATAAGAACTTTGATGAGGAAAAAATTCTTGGTATGGGAAAATATTTAAATCTTAAATGCAAACTAATTAAGAGTAAAAAGTTAAATAATATAGATAAATTAAATATTCCTATTATTGCTAAGATGAAGGATAATAATTTTGTTATCATAACGAAGAACAAGAATCATATTATGATTTCAAATACTGAAACTAAGGAAACAAAATTAATTGAGCTAAAAGAGTTTTATGAAAATTGGGGCGGTATAGCAATAATAATTTCGAAAAAGGGAAAAGAAAATAGAAAAATTAAATTTGGTTTCAAGTGGTTCTTGCCTACAATATATAAATTTAAAGGGCAACTTATAAGTGTACTTGTAGCGGCATTAATTATACAATTATTAGGATTGTTATCACCAATGATGACGCAAATTGTGGTTGACAAGGTTCTTGTTCATTTTAGTAAGTCGACTTTATATGTTTTAACCGTGGGATTAGCAATAAGTTATATATTTGAACTTGTACTAAATTTAACGAAAAATTATGTGTTTACTCATACAACAAATAGAATAGATGTTGTACTAAGTGACAGATTATTTAAGCATTTGTTTGCTCTCCCTTTAAAATATTTTGAGAGTCGGAGAGTAGGTGATACAATTGCCAGGGTGAGAGAATTGGAAAATATAAGAAGTTTTTTAACAGGTACGCCATTGTCATCACTAATAGATTTATTTTTCGTAATTATTTACATTGTTGTATTGTTCATTTATAGTACAAAATTATCATTGGTTGTTTTATTTTCTTTACCTATTTTTGCAATACTTTCTTTAGTCATTACACCAATGTTTAAGAAAAGTCTGGATGAAAAATACAATAGTGGGGCTGATGCACAGGCATTTTTAGTAGAGAGTGTATCCGCTGTTCAAACTGTAAAATCTTTTGCCTTAGAACCAAAACTGGAAGAAAAATGGGGTAATTTGCAGGCTGAATATGTAAAAGCAAGTTATAAGACTTCTATGATTGCCAATGTTGCCAATAATTTAAGCAGATTTATACAAAAAAATTTTGATTTATTAATACTATTTTTAGGAGCACTGGAAGTAATGGATGGTAATTTCACAGTTGGACAGTTAGTTGCTTTTAGGATGCTGGCAAGTAGAGTAAGTGAGCCGATACTACGTTTTGTGCAGTTATGGCAGGAGTATCAACAGGCGTCTCTTTCAGTAAAGCGAATTGGAGATATATTTAATGCTAAACGGGAAAATTTTGTTAAAAATACAGTTTCCATGCCCAATATTGAAGGGAAAATTGTATTTGACCATGTAGGATTTAGATATAGAATTGATACACCGTTAGTTATTGATGATATGTCATTTCGAATTAATGAAGGTGAGGTTATAGGAATTGTAGGCAAGAGCGGTTCTGGAAAAAGTACCGTATCTAAATTGCTTCAGAGAATGTATATTCCTGAAAAAGGGAAAGTACTTATTGATGGGTATGATATTTCAATGGTAGACACAGCGTGGTTACGAGGACAGATTGGAATTGTTTTACAGGAAAATTTTGTGTTTACAGGCTCTATTGCATACAATATATCAATTCATTGTCCTGAAGCTTCAATGGAACAAATAATAAAGGCAAGTAAAATTGCCGGTGCTCATGAATTTATATCGGAGATGCAAAATGGATATGATACTATAATTGGAGAGAAAGGCGTTGGATTGTCTGGAGGTCAAAAGCAACGAATAGCTATTGCTAGAGCTATAGTAAATAATCCTAGAATACTGATATTTGATGAAGCTACATCTGCACTTGATTATGAATCGGAAAGTATTATTCAGAATAATATAGAAGACATATGTAGAGGTCGTACAGTAATCATCATTGCTCATAGAATATCTACCTTGAAAAACACAGATAGAATTATGACTATTGATAGAGGGAGGGTGGTTGAGTTTGATACGCATGAAAATTTAATGGAGGAAAAAGGTATATATTGTAAATTATATAATATGCAACTGCGAGGTGATATTAATGGATAATGACAGACTTGAGTATTTAGTAAAACAGTCAAAAAAGAATAGGAAAAAGTTAGAGTATGATTTTATGCCAGGATTGATTGAAATTATAGAAAAACCGACAAATAAGGGTGCAATGGTCGTTATATGGACAAGTTTTTTGATGATTATATCGGTATTGATTTGGTCATATTTTAGTAAAGTAGACGTTGTGAATGAATGCAGAGGTGTTGTAGCTTCTTCAAAAGGATTAACATCTGTTGTTAGCTATTATACTGGGAGAATTGATAAAGTATATGTAAAAGATGATGATACAATAAAAAGGGGAGATAAAATACTTGATTTAGTTGACGAAAGTGGAAAAGTAATAGAAATCAATTCAGAAAAAGAAGGAATAGTTACGAATATGTCGGATCTATCCGTTGGTTCTGCAGTACAAATGAATCAGGAATTATTAAAAGTAATACCTAATAACAGCGATTATAAGGTTAAGATTAATATTTCTAACAAGGATATTGCAGATATTGAATTGGGGGACAAAGTAAATATTAAGCTTGATGCATACTCTTATGGTGATTATGGAATGGTAGAAGGGGAAGTAATCCAAATTAATAGAGTTGCAGAACTGAATGCACAGGAAGATTATTGCTTTGCCTCGGAAATAAAGATTAATAAATATGATAATAAAAAAATAAATCTTATGAATGGAATGACATGTACTGTAGATGTAAACATTGGTCAAAGGAGAATAATAGAGTACATATTAGAACCTGTAGTTGAAGCTTTGGAAAAAAGTGTAAAGGAAAAATAAAAGGCAGTTTGGGTAAATATATTTGTTATATCCATTTTGTTGATTTAACCCGGCATAATGAATGATATGCCGGGTTAAAAGCGATATGGGTTACATAAGGAAATTCATTTTAATTAATATTACACATTATTTTCCGATCATTCTAAGTAGCGAAGGAATTTCTGCCTCAAAATTCACTCCGTAATCCACGGAATCCTTGTCGTTATAGTTATTTTGTATACACTTGTAAGTGAAATCCGCAGCAATTTTTAAAGCTCCAAATATAGAGTAGCCGTTCATTAATGCACCGGTGAAGGTGCTGGCAAAAACATCTCCTGTTCCGTGGGATTTAATTGGAACTTCCTTTGTAGAGTAGCAAAAGAAGCTGTCTTCATTAGAATTATAACCCACAAAACCTAACTGTCCGGGATTAGTTTTAACTCCCGTAATAACAACATTTTTTGAACCCAGCTTGGATAATTGTAGAAGCATTGACTTAATGGTATCCACATCGGCGTCTTCTCCCGGATATTTGGCTCCAAGCATAAGGCTTGCTTCAGTAATGTTTGGGAGAATAATATCAGCCTTGCTGCAAAGTGCAGTCATTTTAAGAGCAAAATCAGGAGTAAAGCCTGAATACATTTCACCATTGTCAGCCATGGCAGGGTCAACAATTATATAGTTGTCTTTAGTTTTAAAGGCATCAAAATATTCCGATACAATATCCACCTGTTCCTTTGAACCAAGATAACCTGTGTAAATTGCATCAAATTTAAAACCTTCTTTTAACCAGTGAATTTTAATTGGAATTAAATCATCAGTTAAATCCCTAAAGGTAAAATTATCAAAATTAGTGTGGGTAGATAACACCGCAATAGGTACAATGGCGGTTTCAATACCCATGGCAGATATTATAGGCAGTGCTACAGTAAGAGAACATTTCCCAAGGCAGGAAATGTCCTGAATACTCATTACTCGTTTCATAAAAAATCTCCTTGTATTTTTAATTGTCCACTCCCTGCGGTCAGCGGCAATTAAGAATCCGTGTATTTACAATTACATGTTTTTCAAGTATAATCCAGTAATGGTCTTGTTGTTAATATCATATTATGATTTTTTTTTAATACCAGAATGTTAAAAATGTAATTATTAATATGATGAAAAATTAGAATAACTCAAATTTCATTATAAAACAGGGGGAAACAATGCTTACCTATGATTTTGAAAACAGAGGGAAAATGTCTCTGTACGAATATTTGTATAAATGCATAAAGGATGATATTTTGTCAGGAAAAATTAAGGCAGGGGAGAAACTTCCCTCTAAAAGAGAAATGGCAAAAAATCACAACATAAGTGTTATAACTGTGGAAAATGCCTATGCCCAGCTTATTGTGGAGGGATATATTTTCACAAAGGAAAAACGTGGATATTATGCCAGCAGAATAAGTGGTGATTATCTGGGTGAAAATATTAAAAAGAAAAATATGGCAAGAAGCGTAGAACATAAAAAACAGTGGCTGGTTAATTTTAACTCTAATCATATAATGTACGATAACTTTCCCTTTGCAACATGGTCAAGAATAATGAGGCAGACCCTTTTAGACCAGGAAAATTCCTTCCTTACAAGTCCTGTTCCTAATGGGGTGGCAGAACTTAGAAATGCCATTGCAGACCATTTGGCACATTTTAGAGGAATGGAAATTAACCCTGACAATGTTATTGTAGGTGCGGGAACGGAATACCTTTACAGCATTATTGTTCAGCTTTTAGGTCGCAACACGGTTATTGCCTTAGAGGATCCGGGATATAAAAAAATCGGAAAGGTTTATGAAAGTAACGGAGTTAAATGTCTCCATTTAAAAATTGATAATATGGGAATAAATCCTGAGAATTTAACAGGAAGCGGTGCAGGAGCAGTCCATATTTCGCCTTCCCATCACTTCCCAACAGGAAGGGTTATGCCGGTACAAAGAAGACAAATGCTTTTAAAATGGGCAAAGGAAAATAATGGCTTGATTATTGAAGATGATTATGACAGTGAATTCAGATTTTCGGGAAAGCCAATACCAACCATGGTGGGAATGGACAGTACAAGAGTTATATATATGAATACTTTTTCAAAAACTCTGGCTCCTTCCATTAGAATTGCCTATATGGTACTGCCGGATGAATTAATGGATTTGTATCATAAAAAATTGGGATTTTATTCCGGAACGGTGTCGGGATTTGAGCAGTACACACTGGCAAATTTTATTTCCAAGGGTTACTACGAGAGGCACATTAACAGAATGAGAAATTATTATAGGGAATACAGAAACAAAATAATTGGTGCCATAAAGCAGTCGGATATTTATGAAAAGGTTACCATAGAAGAAGAAAATGCAGGACTTCATTTTATTTTGGGAATCAAAAAGGACATAGATGACGAAAGCTTTAAGGCAGTTTTAAGGGAAAATAATATAAACATATCCGGTGTGTCAGATTACTGTTACAATAAATTAGAGGAGTTTAATCATAAATTCATAATAAACTACTCTGCCGTGTCAGAGGAAAAGTTAAAGAAAGCCCTCGATATAATGAACAAGGCATTGTAAACAGACTTAATTAATACTTTTAAAACTTACATCATATAAAAGAAGGACAGAAATTAATGAATGATTATAAAGTAAGGAAAGATTTTAATATAGAGATTCCCAAAAGTGTAAAAATGATAATAACTATTTTGGAAAAAAACGGTTATGAGGCATTTGCAGTTGGCGGTTGTATAAGGGATACCATTTTAGGCAGACAGCCTCAGGACTGGGACATTACAACGTCGGCTCTGCCTCAGCAGGTAAAAGCGTTATTTAACAAAACCCTTGATACGGGAATACAGCATGGAACAGTTACGGTAATGATGAGCAGAGTGGGGTATGAGGTAACCACATACCGTATTGATGGCGAATACAATGACAGCAGACATCCTGACACTGTGGAATTTACCTCTAATCTGATAGAGGATTTAAAAAGAAGAGATTTCACAATTAATGCCATGGCATATAATCCCACAGTAGGGCTGGTGGATGCCTTTGACGGAATAGGAGACATAGAAAAAAAGATTATAAAGTGTGTAGGGGTGGCAGAAGAGAGATTTGGTGAAGATGCCCTTAGAATTTTACGTGCCGTAAGATTTTCAGCTCAGCTGGGATTTGATATAGAAGATAAGACTTTAGCAGCAGCTAAGGATTTGTCAGATACTTTAAAAAATATCAGTGCAGAAAGAATCCGGGTAGAATTAGAAAAACTAATTACTTCTAATCACCCTGATAAGCTGATTACAGCCTATAAAGCAGGAATTACCAAAGTGGTTTTGCCAGAATTTGACAGAATGATGGAATGCCCTCAAAACACACCATATCATATGTACAACGTAGGGGAACATACCATTAAGGTAATGGAAAATGTCCCTGACACAAAGGTTATGAGATGGGCGGCACTTTTACATGATGTGGGAAAACCTGATTCCATGACAATGGACAAAAAGGATAATAACCTGGTTCATTTTTATGGTCATGCCAAGGTGGGAAGCCTTATGGTACCTGAAATTATGAAAAGGCTGAAAATGGATAATAAAACCATAAAGCTTGTTATCCGTTTAGTTGAATGTCACGATGACAGAACTGCTTCCGGGGAAATGAGTCCTGCTTCCGTAAGATGGAGCGTTCATAAAATCGGGAAGGATATTTATGAACAGTATCTCCAACTGGCATATGCAGATTTTCAGGGAAAAAGCGATTACGGAAGAAAAAAGGGATTTGATAAATATCTTTATACCTGTCAGCAGTTTAAATACATTATGGACAATAACATATGTACATGTAAGGCAGAGATGGCAGTGTCAGGAAAAGACCTGATTGAAATAGGCTGTCCTAAGGGAGAAATAATAGGAACAGTGTTAGATGAACTTTTGGCAAAGGTGTTAGACAATCCTCAGTTAAATGAAAGAGAAACACTCCTTAATATTGCGTCAAAAATGTTCTAATAAGTAAGAAAACCTCATATCTTTAAATGACCGGTTCTCCACCATAGGGAGGGACGTTACCCATTTAAAGAGGAGGTTTTTTATGAATGAAAAAGCATTGACGGTATTTGACCAATACAACCTTAAAATAAATAGTACCTACAGAATAAAGGGAAATTACGGGTGTAATGTGGAAAAGGAAAAATATATTCTTCAGGAGTACAATAACAGCAATGAAAAAATGGCGGCAATGAAAATTTTGTACAACTATATGGAAGACAAGGGTTTTATATGTGATTGTGTAATAGAAAATAATGAGGGAAATTATGTTACCATTAGCGAGGACGGCTATACATATATATTAAAAAAATGGTTTAATGCAGAGGAATGTAATGTAAATAATGAAGGTAGCATATTAGCAGGAACAAAAAAACTGGCAGCCTTTCATAACATATTAAGGGATAACAGGGAACTATTAAAGGATGTCAGGGCATTTCATCCGGGAAAAAACATGGAAAAGGTTTTTGAAAGGCACAACAGGGAAATTACTACCATAAAAAATTACATAAAGAAGAGGAAAAATAAGAATTTCTTTGAAATGTCCCTACAGGATATAATGGATGAGTACAAAAAACAGGCTGTTATTGCTACGGATAACTTATTAAAATCCACCTATGCCTCAAGGTTTGAAGAGGCAGTTTTAATGAAGACAATAAATCACGGGTGCTACAACCACCACAATATTTTATTTGATGGGGAAGGAATAATTATGGTGAACATGTCAAAAATTAATTACGCACCTCAGCTTCAGGATTTATACGACTGGCTTAGAAAGGTAATGGAAAAGAACAACTGGAACATCTCTCTTGGAAACAAAATCATAGAAGAATATAACAAAATTAATCCATTAAATAGTGAAGAATATACCATCCTTAAAATCATGCTAAGTTATCCGGAAAAGTTTTGGAAAATAATTAATTACTATTACAACTCTAACAAGGCGTGGTATTCGGAGAAAAACGAGGAAAAACTGACACAATTTCTAAAACAGGAAAACCTAAGACACAAATTTATAGAAAATATGTAAAAAAATATATTTGGTCTTTTATTTGGGGTTAGTTTGTATTAAAATACTTATAGCATAAATTTAATGGAGGTTTACTATGAGTTACAGAGAGTTATATAATAACTGGCTGGAAAGTCCATACTTTGACGAGGGAACAAAAGCTGAATTAAAGGCAATTGAAGGTGATGAAAAGGAAATCGAAGACAGATTTTACACTGAACTTGAATTTGGTACAGCAGGACTTAGAGGAGTTATAGGCGCTGGAACTAACAGAATGAATATTTACACTGTAAGAAAGGCTACACAGGGGCTTGCAAATTATATTATAAAGATGAATGGTCAGGACAAAGGTGTTGCAATTGCTTTTGATTCAAGACATATGTCACCGGAATTTGCAGATGAAGCTGCACTTTGCCTTAATGCAAACGGAATAAAGGCTTATGTATTTGATTCATTAAGACCTACACCGGAGCTTTCATTTGCAGTTAGGGAATTAGGATGTATAGCAGGTATTAATGTTACTGCCAGCCATAACCCGGCAGAATACAATGGATATAAAGTTTACTGGGAGGATGGAGCACAGATTACACCACCTCACGACACAGGTATTATGTATGCTGTTTCAGCCATTAGTGATTACAGCCTTGTAAAGACAATGGATAAGGATGAAGCAGTTAAGGAAGGCCTCTATGTTCAGATTGGAAAAGAAGTAGATGACAAGTACATAGCAGCTCTTAAGTCACAGGTTAAACATCAGGATGCCATTGATGCAATGCAGAAGGACATTAAGATTGTTTACACTCCACTTCACGGAACAGGAAATATTCCGGTAAGAAGAGTTCTTAAGGAATTAGGATTTGAAAATGTATATGTTGTTAAGGAGCAGGAACTTCCTGACGGAGATTTCCCTACAGTAAGTTATCCAAATCCTGAATCAAAAGAAGCCTTTGAGTTAGCAGTTAAAATGGGAAATGAAATTAATGCAGATATTTTGTTGGCCACAGACCCTGATGCTGACAGACTTGGTGTATATGTAAGAGATGATAAGACAGGAGAATATCATGTACTTACAGGTAACATGTCAGGATGCTTATTGGCAGAATATGAAATCAGTCAGATGAAAGAAGCAGGACAGCTTCCTGATGATGCAGCATTAATTAAAACTATAGTTACAACAAATCTTGCAAATGATATTGCAAAATATTACAACGTAAGACTTATTGAGGTTCTTACAGGATTTAAATATATTGGAGAGCAGATTCTTAACTTTGAAACCACTAAGAAAGGTCATTATGCTTTCGGTTTTGAGGAAAGCTACGGATGTCTTATTGGAACACATGCAAGAGATAAGGATGCAGTAGTAGCTACTATGGCACTTTGCGAGGCTGTAGCTTACTACAAGACAAAGGGAATGTCTCTTTGGGATAAGATGATTGAAATGTATGAGAGATACGGATACTGGAGTGACGGTGTTCAGTCTATTACATTAAAGGGCAAGGAAGGAATTGAAAAGATTAAGAATACAATTGAGAAGCTTCGTGAGAATGTTCCTACAGAAATTGCCGGCTATAAAGTTCTTTCAGCAAGAGACTACAAACTTGACACAGTTAAAAACATGGAAACAGGAGAAGTTACAGGTACAGGACTTCCAAAGTCAAATGTTCTTTACTATGATTTAAGTGACAGTGCATGGGTTTGTGTAAGACCATCAGGTACTGAACCAAAACTTAAATTCTACTATGGAGTTAAGGGTAAGGATTTTGCAGATGCAGAAGCTAAGGATAAGGAACTTGGCGAATATATGATTAATTTAGTAAATTCAATGCTTTAATATTTAAAAACAGGGCATAAATAAAATACACCATAATATATTTTAATAAAGATATATTGTGGTGTATTTATTATGCTGAAAAATAAAACAGGACTGATTTTAATTCTTATTATATGCATAGTAGTAACGTCTTCATGCGGTATTCAGAAAATAAACAGAAAAAAAATAAAGGATATAGATTTTACTGTAGTGACGGAAGCAGAGGTGCCACAGGAGGTAAAACAAATAATAGAGGAACGTAAGGAAAAGGAGTTTAAGGTAACATATTCAGATGATAAGTACACTTACATTATAATTGGTTATGGAAAACAAAAGTATGAAGGGTACAGCATTACCGTAAAGAAACTATTTGAAAGCTCAAATGCAATTTTTGTTAGAACGGAGTTTTTGGGACCAAAGAAATACACCAATAACGAAACAAAAACATACCCGGTTATTGTAATTAAAATAAAATACAATGACAAAAACGTGATATTTACCGACAATTAAAAAGTAGAATAAATATATCAGGTTGTTCATATGTTATAGAAGGTATACAGAATATAGTAAAGTCAGGGGGCAGTTATGGAATTAATAAAAAGCAATATTCATATGAGTAAAATATTAAAAAACGAGGTAAAAACTTTTTATGTAAACCACGAAGAGAGGGTTACAGAGGCATATCCGGAAGTAGGAACCATTATTAATCAAAGTGAGACAGCCACAGTTGATAATGTTTCCGTGAGAAATAATCAGATTGTTATTAATGGAACAATAAATTATCAGATGCTTTACTATGGAGCTGATGATGGCAGGGTAAATGGGTTAGAAGGGGAAATTCCTTTTGAGGAAATTGTAAAAGCCCAGGATATAGATGAAGATGGAAATGCAAATGTAAAACTAATGGTTATGTCATCTTCTGTCAAAATGATTGATAATAGAAGTTACATATATAAAATACAGATAATGGCATATGTTACAGTGGAAAAATTAGAAGATGTGGAGGCAGTGACAGGAGCAGACAGGGAAAACATGATGACTAAATACGGTCATATTGACGGAATATCCATTGTGGCAGACAAATCAGATAATTTAAGAATCCACGAACAGCTGTCGGTTCCTTCATCTAAACCACCTATTGAAAGAATACTGTGGAAGGATGTAAGGATAAAAAACATTAATGAAAAAATGACGGATAGTGCCGTACTTGTTACCGGAGAACTGGGGGTATTTTTGCTATATAGTCCGGAGGAAGAAAGTGCTCCAATCCAGTGGATAGATACCACCGTTAACTTTGGTGGAACTTTGGAAATAAATGAAGCGGGAGAAGATTTAATTTCCTACATAACATCAAAGCTTCATAATATTACGGTAGATGCAGAAATGAATCAGGATAATGAAATGCGGGAAATTAACATTAATGCATTGCTGAAAATGAACATTAAGATTTATGAGGAAAAGCCGGTAGATGTGTTAGAGGATGTGTACGCACCGGAAATTAATCTCGTTCCAATAAAAACAGAACAGGTATGTGAAAGACTTCTTGTAAAAAATGCTTCAAGAACGAAAAATGTAGTGAAAATAAAGGTAGACAGCGACAAGGGACATATTTTACAAATATGTGGAAATAGTGCAGACATTAAAATTGAAAATATTGTAGTTAGTGACAATGGCTTAAAGGCTATTGGGAAAATAAAGGCATGGGTTATGTATATATCCTCTGAAGACAGTAATCCAATATGCTGCAAGTCAGCAGAAATGGATTTTGAACACAGAATAGATGCAGAGGGAATAACTAATGGTGATAAATATTATGTAAACTGGTGGACGGAGCAGATAAGTGGCAACATGACAGGCACAGATGAGGTGGAAATAAAGCTCACAGTGGCTATGGAGGTAATGGCCTTTAGGGAGGAGCGAAAAGCTCTTATAACTGAAATAAAAGAAGAATCCATAGATTTGGAAAAGGTAAATGCAGCACCACTTATGAGAGGGTATGTGGTTCAGTCAGGGGATACATTGTGGAAGCTGGCAAAGGAGAATTTCACTACCATTGATAAAATTATGGAGGTAAATGAATTAAAGACTGACCATATCAAAAAGGGTGACAGACTGCTGTTGATTAAATCTTGTCAATAACAGTTAAAAAAAGTATACTTTAAGAGAATATAGTTTTTGGAGGAACGGAAGTTGTCAGATAAGATAGAATTAAAAGCCTATGGAAAGATTAATTTAGGATTAGATGTTATAAGAAAAAGACCTGACGGATATCATGACCTTGACATGATTATGCAGACGGTAAATGTTTACGACGATATTATTATAACTAAAACAGAAAAAAATGGTGAAATAAAGGTAACTACAGATAAAGAAGTTTTGTCAAATGAAAAGGGAAATCTGGCTTATATGGCAGCAAGGATGTTATTTGACGAATTTGGAATCAATGATGGAATTGAAATCAGAATTAACAAAAGAATTCCTATTGCCGGAGGAATGGCAGGAGGGAGCGCAGACTGTGCAGCTACCCTTAAGGGAATTAATGAGATGTTTAAGCTCAATTTAGATGAAAAGGCACTAATGGAAAGAGGAGTAAAGCTCGGGGCAGATGTCCCTTACTGCATAATGGGTGGAACGGCTATTGCCAGAGGTATTGGAGAAATATTAACACCACTGCCGGCACCACCGAAGTGTCATGTTATAATAGCAAAACCTCCGGTTTCCGTATCTACAGCATATGTTTATGGACACATAAAGCCGGATTCAATTGAGAAACGCCCGGATATTGAAAAAATGGCAGATGCCATTAGAAACAAGGATTTGTACGCACTGTCAAAGCTTTTATATAATGTAATGGAGGACGTGACAGTGCCTGAATATCCTGTTATATCTCAAATAAAAGATATAATGATTAATGGAGGTGCCTTAAATTCCATAATGAGTGGAAGCGGTCCTACAGTATTTGGACTTTTTGATAATATTGAAAAGGCAGAAAAGGTTATGGAAAATTTAACGCAGAACAATCTTACGGAACAGCTTTACTTAACGGAATTTATTAATTGATAAAGTTGTTTAAAAAGGTAAGATATTTAAAACGATACTGAACTACGGTGTCATACTCTTTTTCCGTAAGGGATTCCTTAAGCATTTCTTTAGATGAGTTAGGAACTACCCCGGTGGAGGCATCTACGAAGCATAATGGGGGATACAACACGCACCACCAGTTATGCCCTATGCCTTCTCCTATATAAATGGTATATGATGTGTAGCGGCCTTTAGGAAAGGTAACATCACCATAGGTTTTAACAGGAAAATCCTGCATTCCAAAGCTGGAAGATACTGAGTAATCATATCCTGAATTTCGGATAGTCTCAGTTGCCAGCTTTTTTATTTTATTATCGTTTTTTAGTATAAAATCCTTTGTTTCGGAAAGGGTATTTAAGGTTTTTGTATTTTTATATATGTAGTCAACTACTTTTTCTTTTACCTCCATTTTTAGGGCCTGGTCATCTTGGGAATCACTGTTGGCACGGACATGGAAGCGTATGGCACTTTCAGACAGGGCTTTTACCGTAGCAGTAGTTTCAGAACTTTTGTAAAAGTTAAACATTACAATACCTGCAATAAAAATTATAAAACTTAAAAATATTCTTTTATTTCTCATTGTTCAATCTCCTTATAGAATATGTATTGCCCCACCCTTTGGTGGAGGGCTAAGTGTCGGAAACGTTTTTTTAATAAACATAGTTAATTTTTGTCTCTTACTTTAGTGGTTGTATTTAGAGTATTGCCTCTTATAATCTTTTTATACAAATGCTTTTAATTCTATTGAAATAACGGGGGATAAAAGGTAAAATATATCAAAGTATAGGAGGAAATGTATTATGGAATTAATAAATAATAACGCACCTATAGGAGTTTTTGATTCAGGTGTGGGCGGACTTACGGTAGCAAGGGAAATTACAAGACAGCTTCCTAATGAAAGCATTGTATATTTTGGAGATACCGCCAGAGTTCCTTATGGAAGTAAATCCAAAAATACAATTATCAGATATTCAAGGCAGATAGTACATTTTCTGAGAACAAAGGATGTAAAGGCAATTGTTGTTGCATGTAATACTGCAAGTGCATTTGCCCTTGATACCATAGAGAAGGAATTAGATATACCTGTTATAGGTGTGGTAAAACCGGGAGCAATTGCTGCCATAGAAACTACCAAAAACAAGCGTATTGGTATTATTGGAACGGAAGGAACCATTAAAAGTAAATTATATACTGAATATATAAGAAGCATTGACCCTGAAATAATTGTTATAGGAAAGGCGTGTCCTTTGTTTTGCCCTTTGGTAGAAGAGGGAATGCTTCATGACGAAGTGACGGATGAGATTGCAAGAAGATATTTAGACGAACTTAAGGAACAAAACATAGACAGTCTTATTTTAGGCTGTACCCATTATCCTCTTTTAAGAAGTACCATAGGAAAAATAATGGGCCCGGATGTTAATTTGGTAAATCCTGCCTATGAGACAGCCATTAGCTTAGGGGAGCTTTTAACCCAGCATGGAATAAGAGCAGATATTAATGCTAACCCTACATGTGACTTTTATGTAAGCGATGCTGCTGACAGGTTTGAAAGTTTTGCAGATTCAATTATGCCTTTTGATGTGGACGAGGCAAATCAGATAAATATAGAGGAATACTAGGATGGTAAATAGCAAGGTAATAGTAAAAGTAAAGGGACTTCAGATAGTGGAAGAAACAGGAGACAGCGTTGAAACCGTAACTCCGGGAAAATATTATACAAGAAATAGCAAGCATTATGTAACTTATGAGGACATTGATGATGAAACCGGAGTGAAAACAAAGAATATAATTAAGTTTAACGATTCCTTTGCAGAGGTTAAAAGGTCAGGATTCATGAGTGGAAAAATGATTTTTGAAAAAGGGAAGAACAATCAGGCATTGCACAGCACGCCATATGGTGACTTACTTATGGAGGTTTTGACTAAGGATATTAATGTGGTTGAAGAAAAAGACAAAATTAATTTGAAAATTGCATATGAATTATATGCCAACAACAGTAAAATATCGGACAGTGAAATTGAAATTGATTTAAGCCGGGTGTAGGTGAAATTTACATTTTCCGGTAACTATTCAAAGAAAACACAAAAAATATGTATAATTTAAAAAACGACTTGACAACACAACAAATAATATATACTATAATAAATATAAGATGTAATAAAGATACTGTGATGTGAGGATTGCAAGTGGATTCTAATCCTCACTATTGTATTTTTTTTATATCCGGTGTATACTATAAAGAAATTAAAAGAACTAATAGTATATATCTCGAAATATTAAAAGAAGGGGGTGCCATGGTGGTAATCAGGGAATGTGCAAACATTAACATAAAGATTGAAGAGAAGGAGGAAAAGCAGGATATGTGTAAGGCAATTGATGACATGATGAGGGATGCAAGAATGAGTGGGGAAGCATTAGGAGAAGCAAGAGGAGAAGCTGAACGCAAAAGGATGCAGGAGAAGCTGGACGAAAAGCAAAGTCAAATAGAAAAAGAACGTAGAAGATATGAAAAAGAAATAGAGGAATTAAAGAGGCAGCTTGCCGAGAGGCAGACAGCTTAGAAACTAAAAAATGCATAAAAAAAGTCCCGGTGTATCGGGACTTTTTTTATGTGCTGTCTTATTTACTTTTTTGCCAAAAATGTTTCTTCTTTTTTGGCGGTTCGTAGATAGGACCACGTATTCTTTTAAATGAAGTGATATAAATACCACTGACAGTAGCTTTAATTTCCTGCTTTGGTAAAATCTGATCGTAAATCTTTGCATCTGCAATCAGATTCATAACTCTTGGACCTGCCTTAACTTTTACAATAGGAACCTTTGCACGTCTGGCATACTTAGGTGTCTGCTCAAGAACGATACTCGGAAGTCCTGAATCCTTAAGTTTTAACTTCTTCTTATCAATAACAAACAGGCTGACTGTCTGAGCATTTTCTTTCATGGTCTTTTCCTGCTCTGCCTGTTTCTTTTCGGCTTTACGACCTATAAAATAAAGAACAATAACAGCTACTAACAAAACTGCAACCACCACAATAAGTCCGATTGTCAGTCCGCTAAGTGCCATAATTGGTGAAATATTGTTTAAAATATTCATTATGTACCTCCACTTTTTTGTCTCTTGTGTTATTCTATCATTTAACAGAAAAATTTACAATAAAATATTAAGATGAGAGGGTTAAAAGTAAAATTTTCATTGGTCAAAACCCATGGCTTACCCCCATTGGCATAAAATTTTTTAAACATCAAAAAACAAAAAGTTATTATTTAGAAATAATATTTTGAATTTCTCCTTTAACCCTTGCGGAAAGTCCTTTGGTTTCTTCCCTGGATAAATCAGCGGTATAAATAGGCTCGGCAAAGGTTACAGTTACTTTAGTTGATTTAATAAGAGGAAAATGATTCTCAAAAACATCTGCAGAACCTGTTATTCCTACAGGAACAATGGGACACTTTGATTTAGTAGCAATTTTAAAACCACCGTCCTTAAATTCCAGCATATTTCCGTCTTTTGAACGGGTTCCCTCAGGAAACAAAAATACAGAAATGCCCTTTTTAATAAGACCTGCCGCATCTAAAACAGATTTAAGCCCGGCTCTTGGATCACTTCTGTCTAAAAAGATGCAATTTACAAAATACATCCACCAGCTAAGAAATGGTACTTTTTTTATTTCCTTTTTTGCAACAAATCCTGTTGGTCGTTCCATCAACGGATAAGTAACAATAATATCGTAAAAACTGTTGTGATTTCCTACAAACAAAACAGGAGTATCCTTAGGAATATTCTCATATCCCGTAACTTCAAGTTTTACTCCTGAAATAAACATTACACATTTCAATCCCCATTGTACAAAAGAAAGACTGCTTTTATTTCTTATATCCATATTAAATTTTTGAATAATAAGTTCAGCTAACTGTATTGGTAATGATATAATAAAGTAAACTACAAGGAATAAAAAAACTCCTATAAGACGAATCATAATAACCTCCTATATTTAATGTAAATCAGATAAAAATAACTGATTTCATATTATGATAAAACTATTAAAAAACAGCCTTAAACATAGTAACATATTTATAGGTAAAAATGAATATGCAAAGGAAAAAAGTTTAAAATTGCAGAAACAACAACTTTGTTGACAATGTACAGAATAAGACATAAAAGATTGTAAAAATTGTTAGAAAGGATAATAAAAATGATTTTATTTATTGAACTACGGTATTCTTCGTGCTATACTCACAATATATCGGGTATATTTATCTGAATAAAGGAGGAAATAAAATGAAAGTATTAAAAAGAATTGCGGCAGTAGTAGCTACAGTTGCATTAACTGCAGGCATGAGCGCAAGTTGTTTCGCAGCAGGTACCTGGGGACATTACATAGGTTTCTCAGAAGGTAATGTATGGTACGAAGCATCAGAAGGTTCATTTAAGGAAAATTCAGCTACAGGCTGGACAGCTAACATGGACACTATCGGTTGGGGTGGTGTTTGGGGATACCAGGTATTCCAGGAAGGCAAAGGAAAAGTTGATATTAAAAAAGGTGAGCAGTATACATTAAAGTGTACATTGAAATCAACTAAGATGGACAAATGGGTTGTAATTAAGATTGCAACTAAGGAAAATATTGCATTTGCTAAATGGGTTAAGTTACCAAAAAATCAGGCAGTAACAGTTGATGAAACATTTACAGCTAAATGTGATGCTAATTCAATTTACTTTGGATTAGGTGGAGATTTTGGTGACAGAGATGATGAAAAAGATTTGTACACATGGGCTGAAGGCGGAAAGTCAGCTATTTCAGACGGTGATGGAGATATGGCTGCAAAGGCTACAGTAATCACATGTACAGATTATTCATTAGCAGCACCTGCAGCAGCAAGTGACAATCAGCAGAACAACAATGGTGGCAATACAACACAGCCTGCTACAAATACAACAACAGTAGCAACCGGAGATTTCGGACCTTACGCTTGTGCAGTAGCAGCTATCGCAGCAGCAGCAGTTATCGTTGTCTTTTCAAGAAAAAGAAAAGAAGCTTAATTAAAATAAAATATTTATCTGAAAAGAGCGGTCATTGACTTTTAGTTGGTGGCTGCTTTTTTTATTTGTCGGAAAAATAGAAATTAATGAATAAGACACTTCATAAAAAAAATAAATCTTTAGCCACCAAATAGGGCGTTTTAGTGAAAACGTTTCACTAAATATTGGGATTATTGATAAGTATACAAAATTATATTGGAAAATATAGTAAAAAATTATGAAAAGCGTTTTCAATCCGTTGTTAAAATATTACAATAAAAAATATTGTAAAATCGTTTTTTACTGTTGATTTGTACATATTCTTGTGATAAAATCGTTTTAAAGAAAATCACTATGTGGTTTCTAATGTAGGTGATTAAATTTTTTCAAAATGAAGGAGGATATTAAAATGAAAAAATTAGGCCGTAAAGCATTAGCTTTAACATTAACATTGACACTTGGTGCTTCAATGGCATTAACAGGTTGTGGAAGCTCTAAGGAGAGCAAGAAGGGCGGAGATGGCAGCGACAATCTCGGCATTACAACAGGTTTGGCAAAGGACACTAAGGGAGAAGTATCTATTATGGTATGGTCCGGTGATGGAGAATACTATGAGGATATCGGAAATCCTGATAGCGCAGCAGGAAAGAAATTATCAGATCCTAGCAAGATTGTGGCTCAGAACGTAGCACAGGTATACGCAGTGGCTCAGAAGTTCCACACTGTATACCCTAACATTAAGATTAATTTATGGTCAAAAGTTGGTGACCCTGATCAGTACAACACAGCATCATGGGAACAGGAAATGGAAAACTTCCAGGCGAAGTACAAAAAGTATCCTGATATTTGGGGATCAACAAACGTAATAAACGACATTAAAAAAGGTTTAGTTGCTGATTTGTCAGCATACAAGGATGACGCAACATATAAGAAGTATAACGAAACACTTATGAGCAATCTTAACTATTATGGATTCCAGGCAGGACTTCCATCATACACAATTCCTGGTGGAATCTGGGTTAACAAGGCATTAGCAGAAGATAACAATATTAACGTTCCAAAGCCTGACTGGAGCATTGATGAATATACACGTTTTGTTTCAAAGGCGGATGGAAAAACATTCTGGGGTTCAAAGGGAACACCTGTTGATATTGTAAACCTTGGAACAACAACTATTAATAAGATGATTAAGGAAGAAAACAAAATTGACTTAAATAGTGATGAAGTAAAATCACTTCTTAAGTATTTCCCTAAATGGGCTGAAAAGTCTATTGACGTTGCAGCAGGTGCTGGAAAGATTACAAAGGATATTGTAAAAGAATGTTCAGCATATAGCTGGTACTACTTCACAAACAACAGATCTCTTGTAAACTTTGAAGATCCTTGGTTCCTTACAGCAGGTGCTGATGAATCAGCAAAGGATAGCGACGCTTATATTAAGTCAGCTGACTGGGACATTTACCCATACCCATCAACAGACTACTGTGAAAATACAATTAAGGTAATTATGGATCCTATTTGTCTTCACAACTATTCATTAGATGACAAGAAATCTGAATGGAGTGATGAAGAAAAACAGAAACTTGATGTTACATATACATTTGCTTCATTCTGGACAGCAAGTACAGCAGCAAGACAGGCAATATTTGATCAGAAGTGGTCAGACAATGGTCAGCTTAAGTCAGCAGCAGGTGATACATTCCCTGTAGTTTCAGGTGATGATTACGATGCACAGATGGAAATCTGGAACAAGCTTGACGCTCATAAAGCATATGCTGATAAAGAAGGATTCCAGAAAGTTCTTGAAATCTGGAAAGAAGGAAAGACATGGGATTACATTGACAAATGCTGGACTAGCACAATTTCAGAAAACGGTGACACAACAAAGACACTTTACGAATGGATTAACTGCGGACAGGAAAATGTTGCCGGAGCATGGTTTACTGATAAGGATTGGGCAGATAATGTTAAGTCAAGATTATCAGATTGGAATGATTCATGCAACAAGCGTATTCAGACAGCACAGAAACAGTTAAAAGATGCATTAAAAGAATATTACGGATTTGAGGACGCAGACTTAAAATAATCGTAACTAATAATTAATACATAAGTAATTGCGGAACTACAAAAACGTAGTTCCGCTTTTATAAAAAGGAAAGGACAACAATGAAAAGAAAAGTTATTGCTATTATAATTGGTATAGTGTGTGTCATTGTTGCAGCTGTATGCCTTAATCAGTTTGTATTTAGTACAAAAGTAACTTACATAAAGGATGCAGATAATCATAAAGTCCAAAAGGCTTATGACTTATTGGCTAATGCGTACCTTGATGATGGTGAAAAAACAGAGGTTTACTATACAGACTTTATTAAGACAAATAAAGAAATCGGTGAGGGAAATCATCAGGCGGTTTTAGAAAACGGCAAAGATGCTAAGGTATATTACGCTGAGAAAAAGAAAAACACAGATGACACCACGCCTGAAGCTGTTAAAGAATATGATTCAGACATGGTGGAATTAGACTATACAGATGTTGCCAAATATAAAGTATCCGTAGAAAAATCCGGATTATATTATTTAAACATAGATTATATGTCAGTAGGTGAGTCCTTATCAGATTACACCGTCAGTGCTACCATTAATGGAAAACAGCAGTATTCAGAAATGAATACCATTGCACTTCCTATTTTATGGACAGACGTAGATACTGACAAATATGTAGGAAGCGACGAAAAGAAAGATTTTCCTTTAGACAGCTATGGTGATGAAATGGCACCTAGTCAGAACAGAATACAGAAATGGACCAATACATACTTATACAACAATACATATGTATCAAGCACACCATTATGTTTCTATTTAGAAAAGGGAGAAAATGAAATCAATATCGAAAATGTTTCATCAGGTGGATTAGCTCTTGGCAAGTTAATGGCGCAGGAAGCAAAAACAAATGTTGCATCATATAAAGACTATGCGGCACAGCATCAGGATGCAGAGTTAGTAACAGCGGAAGATGATCAGCTAGAAATTGATGCAGTTTATTATACACAGAAAAATTCAACAGACGCTGTGTATGGAACCGATACAAATACATCACTTACAAGATTCAACATAGATCACGAAAAGTTAAATACATTACAGTGGAATTCAGCAGGTAACGAAATTGTATATACATTTAATGTAAAGAAAACAGGAAATTACAATATTGCATTCCACTATGACAATGGAAAGAAAGAATTCCAGTCATTTGAAACAATAAAAATAGATGGGGAAGTTCCATTTGAGGAAATGTACAATTACGCATTTGAACCTGTATCATCAGGCTATGAAAATGTGACATTGGCAGACAAAGATGGAAACAATTACAATTTCTATTTAACAGAAGGCAAACACACTATCGCAATTAAGCAGGAAAATGAGCCAGTAATGGAAGCATACAGATATGCTCTTCTTTTACAGCAGCATCTTACAGATTTCCAGCTGGAAATTACAAAAATTACGGGTAGTGATGTTGATACAGAGAGAAACTGGAAAATGACAAAGTACATTCCGGAAATCTCTGATTACCTTAATGCTTACGAAACAATTATTAAACATATAAGATATTTGCTTCAGGATTATTCACCAAATGGAAATTCAAGTGCCATATTGGCATATCTTGATGAAGCACAGCAATTTATTAAGACAATGAAAAAATATCCTGATGAAATTGCACTTCATACTAAAGATTTAACAGGTGCTGAAAACTCTATATTAGTTTCACTTAGTAACTTTACAACAGAGGTAACATCTAATGAATTTACATTAGACAGAATCTATATCTATGGAGAAAAGAATCAGATTAAAAGTGCAAATCCATCATTGGCAAGTTCAATGTGGACAGGTGTAAGATCACTGGTAAATACTTTTACTTCTGATAAATATGCAACAGGAGCAAAAGAGGACAGCAAAACTCTTACTATCTGGGTAAACAGAGCAATTACTCACGTTGACTTACTTCAGAAGATGGTAGATACAGAGTTTGTTCCATATTATAAGGAACAGACCGGAAAAGATATTAAGGTTAAGGTTTCAACAATGCCTGATGTCAGCAAACTGACACTGGCTATTGCAGCTGACCAGACACCTGATGTGGCATTGGGACTTATGTCATATGTACCATTTGATTTATCAAGCCGTGGTGCTTTATATGACTTGACTAAGTTTGATGATTTCTGGACTGTAGCAAGAAGATTCCCTACAGGTTCATTTGTATCATATGTATATAATGAAGGAATGTATGCTATACCTGAAACAACAGACTTTAATGCAATCGTTTACAGAACGGATATATTTAAAAACCTTGGGTTAAAGGTTCCTAATACATGGGATGATTTAATTGAAATTCTTCCTACATTACAGAGATATGGAATGAACTTCTATCACAACATTTCTTTAGGAACAACAGGTTATAAGTGGTTCTATCAGACAGCGCCAATGATATTACAGAATGGTGGAGAGTTATACACTCAGGATGATAACGGACTGATTACAACAGGTATTGATTCTAAGAAATCAGTTAAGGGATTACAGTTACTTGGTGATTTGTTTACTAAGTATTCTCTTGATACATCAGTGCAGACATTCTTTAACTCATTCAGATATTCAGTATTACCTATTGGTATCGTAGGAATGGAAGATTACACACTTATTAAAAACGGAGCAAAAGAATTAGACGGTAAATGGGCTATTTCACAGTATCTTGGTACAAAACAGGAAGATGGAACAGTCAACAGAACTTTTGTTGCAAACGGTACAGGTGGAGCAATCTTTAACACATCTGATAAGAAGCAGGAAGCATGGGAATTCCTTAAGTGGTGGACAAGTAAGAGCGTTCAGACAGAATATACATACACACTTCGCTCATCATATGGAAAGACATTCTTCTGGTTATCAGCTAACAGGGCAGCATTGGAAAATAACCCTATGGATGAAGCTGACAAGAAGATTATTACAGAACAGATTAATTATGTAACAGACGTTACAAGAACACCGGGACAGTATTTACTGGAAAGAACTATTTCTAATATTTGGACAACAATGGTATTTGACGGTACTGCAGGTCAGGTCGCAGTAGATGAAGCAAAGAATGATGTTAATAAAGAAATTGTTCGTAAAATGAAGGAACTTGGCTATTACGATGAAAACGGAAAAATGGTTAAGAAATTCAAACTCCAGGGATATGACTGGATAAAAGAAAATCAGGATAAGGCAAAAGCAGATCCGGGAGAGGAGGTAAGTTCGAATGAGTAATACAGCCGTAGCTACAAAAAAGGTAAAAGTAAGAAGCAGTAAAAAGTTTTACCAGACAGAAGGCTTTCATTCGTTTTTACTTTTACTTCCGTACGGATTATTGTTTTTTACATTTATTTTATTACCAATCATAATTGCCATAGGCTTATCATTCACTTACTTTGACGTTATTAATACACCAAAGTTTGCAGGAATGACTAACTATGTAACACTTCTCACAGGTGATGAAGTATTTATGAAATACGTTCTTCCAAATACAGTGTTATATGCCATAGTAGTAGGTGTAGGCGGATACGTTATGTCATTTATAATGGCATGGATATTAGCACAGGTTACACCAAGGGCAAGAACATTATATGCCCTGGCAATGTACACACCTTCCATGGCAGGTCAGATTATGATTCAGTACATCTGGAAGACAATCTTCTCAGGTGACCAAAACGGTCTTGCTAATGCATGGCTGCAGAAACTTGGATTTATTAATCAGCCTATACAGTGGTTGATTTCGTCAGATTACTTTATGGGAATTATGATATTTATATCCCTGTGGTCTTCAATGGGTATCGGATTCTTATCTATGATATCAGGTATTATGAACATAGATCAGGAACTATACGAGGCGGCTTATGTGGACGGTATCAAAAACAGAGCCCAGGAAATTATATACATTACGATACCTTCAATGAAACCACAGATGTTATTCGGTGCGGTTATGTCTATTGTAAATGCATTTAACATGGGTTGGATTGGTGTACAGTTAGCAGGAGCAAACCCGACACCGGGATATTCCGGACAGCTGATAGCCAACCACATTGATGATTACGCATTTGTAAGATACGAGATGGGTTATGCGGCGGCAGTATCTGTTGCACTGTTATGTCTCGTATGGGTATGTAGTAAGGTAGCCAATACATTATTTACTGAAAAAGAAGAATATTAGAAAGGAGGATACATAAATGGCAAATTTTCAAGGTAACAGAATTAATCCTACAAGATTTTCCCGTGGACAGATTAAGTTCCATGTAGTTGCATTACCATTATCAATATTTATGATCCTTCCGGTAATATTTATGATAAATAATGCATTTAAACCTTTAGGAGAATTGTTTAGATTCCCACCTACACTTTTTGTACAAAATCCTACATTGGATAACTTTAAAAACCTGTTTAGCTTATCAGGTGCAACAGGTATTCCAATGTCAAGATATTTTTTGAACTCATTTATAGTAGCATTTTTAACAGTTGTACTTGGAATAATCATTACAATTATGGCTGCGTATGTTTTCTCTAAAAAGAAGTTCAAATTAAAGGGAGCTTTATGGGAAGTCAACCAGATGGCACTTATGTTTGTAGCCACAGCGGTTGCTATTCCAAGATACTTAATTATAGTAAGAATCGGAGCATACAACACATGGTTTGCACATGTTCTTCCACTTATTGCAATGCCTGTAAGTTTGTTCCTTGTAAAACAGTTTGTTGACGGTATTCCGAATGCACTTATTGAGGCAGCTGTAGTAGACGGTGCAGGAGATGTTACCATTTTAAGAAAGGTAATTGTTCCACTTACAAAGCCGGCTCTTGCAACATCAGTAGTGCTTACATTCCAGCAGGTATGGAATAACGTTGAAACATCAAACAACTACATTACAAACGAAGCGTTAAGAACATTAACATATTATTGTAACTCCATTGGTGTAAATAATGCGGTGGCGGCAGCAGGTATGGTAGCAGCATCAAGTTTATTCCTGTTCTTACCAAACCTTATAATTTTCATATGCATGCAGTCAAAGGTTATGAACACAATGGCAAGTTCAGGTATCAAGTAAGGAGGCAGATAAATGAGAAAATTATGGAAAAAATCATCGGCTCTGTTTCTGGCATTGATATTTACGGTTATGGCAGTTTTACCTGTGGCAGCTTCTCAGGCAACCAGTTATACATATACAATGGATGACCAAAGTGAGATGGTAAGAACACAGGATGCTTACCTGCCGGACAGAACCATAACAGACTTAGGTCTTTCAGATCCGGAGGACATGATTATTGATGATAACAATCAGGCATACATCGTTGACACCGGAAACAGAAGAATTGTAATTTTTGACTTAAACACAGAAAAAGTTGTAAAGGTCATAAATAAACAGACAGTTGAATCTAAAGATTTTACGGGATTTGATACTCCAAAGGGAATTTTTAGAACAAACGAAGGAGAAATATATGTTGCAGATACCGGAGCCAAAACAGTATTCAGATTCACAAAAGACTTTGAATATGTAAGAAGATATGACAGACCAACGGCACCGATTTTTGCAGATACAAACTACGAACCTAGTAAAGTGACAGTAGATAGCGGAAATAACTTATACATCGTATCAGAAGGTGTATATGCCGGAATTATTCAGTTGGCTAATACAGGGGAATTCTTAGGTTACTTTACCTCAAACAAAGCTACATTAACACCACAGCAGGTGTTCTTAAAAATTATTTATACAAAAGAACAGCAGAAAAAATCCGCAGCGTTAAACACTTTGCCATCAACATTCTCTAATGTATATGTTGATAAGAAGGGAACAGCTTACTCAGTTTGTATGGGAAAGGGTGGTGACCTTTTAAAGAAACATAGTACAAACGGAAAAAATATGTTTAATGGTGCAATAATATCTTCAGATGCTTTTACCGATGTAACTGCTGATGATAATGGAATTATTTACGCAAGTGATTCTAAAGGATTTATCTGGGTATACACAAGCTCAGGAGAAGTAATATTCTCATTAGGTGAACAGGCAGAGGATACTGATATTTCAGGTTTGTTCTCATCCCTTACTACAATAGCAGTAGATAGGGACGGAAATATCTGGACAGCTGACGGAAAGAAAGGATTCTTACAGTCCTTCACACCTACAGAATATGCAACAACAATATTTAAGGCATTAGACGAATACGAAAACGGTGATTACGATGATGCACTTAAAGATTGGAATTATGTATTACAGCTTAACCAGATGTCGGTTTTAGCACACAATGGTGTAGCAAAGGCATACTTCAATGCAGAAAAATATGATAAGGCAATGGAACATTTTGAAATAGCCGGAAACAGAGACGGATATTCAGATGCATTCTGGGAAGTAAGAAATAAGTCAATTCAGAAATGGCTTGGCACAGTTCTTGTTATTCTTATTATATTAATTGCACTTAAGGTTATTATTGGATTTATTGATAAGAATAAAATTATTAAGAAAAAGAAACGTGCATTAGGAAAGGTATTAAAGAATACACCGGTTATTGGTGAAATCGGATACGCTTTCAAATGTGCAAAGCATCCTATTGACAGATACTATGATATAAGGGTACATAAAAACGGCTCAATGATAGCAGCAACAATTATTTACATTGTATTTTTCGGTGTATATATGCTGTATCAGACATCAAAAGGATTTATTTACCAGTATACAAAGGTTGAAGATATGGATATGGGAGCAGTGGTAGTTGGTTTCTTTGCAATATTGATTCTCTTTATTGTATGTAACTATCTTGTAACATCAATTACAGATGGTGACGGAACCTTAAAACAGGTATACATGATTCCGGCTTACGGATTAATGCCGGTTATGATATGCATGTTGGCAACTATCGGAATGTCATATGTATTGACATATAATGAGTCATTTATTCTTACAGTAATAATGATTATCGGACTTGTATGGAGCATAGCAGTTATATTTGAGGGACTTTCAACTGTACATGATTATGATTTCAAAAATACAGTGGTAAGTTTACTGATAACAGCAGTGTTTATGTTAATTGCAGCTATAGTAGTTCTGGTAGTTATTATCATGTGGGAACAGTTGTATGACTTCTTATTAACAGTAGGAAAGGAGATTATAAGAAATGTTACAGGCCGCTAAATATAAAAAGTTAAAAATAACAGCACTTGTTGTATGTCTCTTATGTGTCCTTTCTCTTGGAGTTGCGGTAGCAGCTGCGTTCCTTAACACAAACAGAGATACAAGACCGGCTCCTGAAAAGGTTGAATCGGGACTTGAAAAAACAAATGCTTATGAACTTCTTTGTGAAAAAGGAGATTACAGATATTATTTCAGAGATGACAGGGATATTATCTTAATTGAAAACAAGAACACAGGTTATATCTGGAAAACAGGTGTTGACATAGCACTTCCATCAGAGATAGAAGAAGCTTTTGATGTGGTAAACAGTGCCAAGGAAGATAATGACCCGTCAGAAATTAAAGATTATGCAGATGATTTGGGAATTAGTGTGGCAGACGTAAAGACAATTGCCAATACACCAAAGGATTCATCCTTTACTAATGACCGTTATGGTGCATATGCAAACTCGCTTCTTACTGTTGAGTACTACACAGGCTCAGGTAAGGCTATGAAGACTTCAAGAGTTTCATCAGCATCATATGATGAAGATGAAGGCAATTCAGGACTTGAAGCAGTAGACAAGGAAAAAGGTGAATATGTATTAAAATGCTTATTTAAAATTGAGAAAGAAGATTTAGGCATTAATGTATATATTACTTTTGGAGATGACGGAAACATAACATACAACATTCCTTATAAAGAAATTACAGGAAAAGCCATTGATAAAATATGCAACATTGTTATTACACCGTTCTTAGGAACAAGTGGTGGCGCAACATTAGCATATGACAAAGATGAGCAGGACTGGGTAACTCTTAAGGGAAAAGAAATTACACCGGGTTATGCATTAATTCCTGATGGAAGCGGTGCATTGGTAAGATTTGAAGACAACAAGACAAAATTCAGTGATTATAAAGGTAAGGTTTATGGGGAAGACCCTGCAACACAGCTTACATATTATGATTCATTAGGAGATACAGTTCCTGTAAAGAATCCTACAATGCCGGTATTTGGTATTTCCCATGGTGACGGAACCCAGGCAGCATTTGTAGCTTATGCGGACAGTGGTGATGAATATATGTCAATTAATGCAACACCTTCATCATCAGGAGAAGGTGAAGTAAGATATACATATGCATACCCTAGCTTCAAATTCAACTCTGAATTTTATCAGGTTATAAATCAGGCAGGTGAGTCATACAGAAAGACTCAGGATGAGCCAAACAAGTTTGATATATCAATGACATATCAGTTTTTAAGTGGTGACGGCAGCGACGGAAAGCCGGCAGCAGACTATACAGGAATGGCTAAGGCATACAGACAGCATTTAATTGACAATGGAACATTAACTGAAAAAACAGCAGATGGAAATATTCCAATTAGAATTGACTTCCTTATGTCAGATTCTAAGAAGGGTGTATTCTCAACACAGGAAGTTGATGTTACAACAGTTGATGATGTAAGAAGTATCTTGGACAAAATTTTAGATGATGGAATAAGCAACATTAATTCAGGATTAATAGGATGGCAAAGTGGCGGACAGACGCTGGCAAAACCAAACAGCACTAAGTTCTCTGGCTCAATTGGAAAGAAGGGTGCTTTTGAAAGCCTTATGTCAGACTTTAACAAGAAGAATGTAGATATTTCATTCTCAAGAGAATTTACTACAATTAATGAAGATATGGTAAGTTACTATAACAATGCAGCAAAGCATTTGAATACACGGTATCTTGAACTGGATAAATCAGAAGTTCTTCCAAAGAATGTTCCGGTAACGGAATACGGATACGCAGCACCTAAAAAGACTGCGCAGTGGATTCAGGATTTGTATGATGATTTGGGAGATTTAAGCCCGTCATTTACAATAGAAGGTGCTTCAAATGTATTAATCAGCACATATAACAGTGATGGAGCTGAAACAACAGTATCTCAGGCTGTAAAGTTATATCAGGATACAATTGAAAACATAACAAAGAAAGGAACAAAGGTTAATCTTGTAAATCCAAATCTTTACTTATGGAAGTATGCGGACAGATATTTACAGTCACCGGTTGGAACATCACAGTATGTTTACGAAACTGATACGGTTCCATTCTTACAAATGGTACTTCACGGTACAATGGAAGTTTACGCACCATATGCTAACTTCTCATTCTACTCAGCAACAGACCAGTTAAGAATGATTGATTATAACATTTCACCGTCATTTGTTTTAACTAAGCAGCCATCTTACTTATTAGCATCAACTACATCTTCAGATTACTATTCAACAGAGTTTGAACAGTATGAAGAGTTGATTCAGAATATTTATAAGGTTGTAAACGAGCCTTTATCACAGGTTGCAGGATACAACTGGGATGGAAGAAAAGTATTACAGGATGGTGTAATAGAAAACAGCTATTCAAAGGATGGCAGCCAAAAGAGTATTGTTATAAATTACACTGATGAAGATGTTACTGTAGGAAATACAACAGTAGCAGCCATGAGTGCAAAAGTTATAGAGGGAGGTGTTAAATAATGGCAGAAGAAAAGATTAAGTCAGCAACAACTCCTAAGACACAGGCAAAACCTAAGAAAAGAAAGAAAATGCGTACATATCAGCAGAGACAGGACAGAACAGGTTATATGTTCATGGCTCCATGGATTATCGGATTTCTGGCATTTACGCTTTTTCCGTTCATATTTACAATTTACTTAAGTTTTAACAATGTTAAAAAGACAACATTAGGATATGAAATCCATTTTACAGGCATAAACAATTACATTGAAGCCTTTGTAGGAAGTACGGATTTCCTTCCGGCACTGATTAAGTATTTACAGATGATTGTACCGTATACATTTATTGTAGTAGTATTATCATTTATCATTGCTTATCTCCTTTGCAAGATTACTACAGGTAAGGGAATACTTAGAACAATTTATTTCCTTCCGGTTGTAATTATGTCAGGACCGGTTATGACACAGATTATGCAGGTTCAAAGTGCAGAGGCAACAGCAGCAGATAAAATCAATGCGGCAGTGGAAAAGGCAAATGCTTATTCAAACATTTTCATAATGCAGATTATTGACAGTTATTCACCGGCTTTAGCATCAGCATTGGCAGGAATATTTGACCAGTTATCAATAATTTTATGGTTTACAGGTATTCCTATTGTACTGTTTATAAACGGTTTACAGAAAATCAATACAAGCATTTATGAAGCAGCAAGAATTGATTCTGCTAATGCATGGCAGATAATGTGGAAGATAACAATTCCAATGTTAAAGCAGATTGGACTTATTATCACGATATTTACAGTTATTCAGCTTGGTATGTTTAATTCAATTAATCCGTTGTATGAACTGATTGAAGAAAAGACCGGTGAAACGGGAAGCGGATTAGGTTATGCGGCAACCTACGCATGGATATACACTGTAATTGTTTTGATTATCGTAGGAATTGTATTCTTATTATTCAGAGAGCGAAAGCCAAAGGATATAAAGGCGAGAAAGAGACAGGAAAAGAAGTTAAAGAAGTTAGACAAACAGCAGAAGAGAAGACTTGCAGCTCAAAAGAGACATCAGGCAAAGGAGGCAAAGTTATATGGCAAATAAAGATACAAGTGCAAAGAAAATTGATTTGTCAGCTATAAAGAAAATCAACTTTGCCAAATTAAAGAAATTAAAAGGTGTTGCAATTATCTCTAAAGTAGCAATATATTTTGTACTTATATGCATAGGATTTATTTTCTTAGAGCCGATTTTTGAGATGATTTCAAAAGCAATTATGACATCTAAGGATTTAATTGACCCGGCAATAAGCTGGATACCTAAACATGCTACACTGGATAACTTTAAAAATGCAATATCAACACTTAACATACCAACGTCACTGATTAACTCGATTTTGTTTTCAGCAGTGCTTGCCATAGCACAGACAGCGGTGTCGGCAATGACAGGATTTGCATTATCAAGATATACATTTAAGGGACATAATTTCTGGTTTGTAATGCTTATATTAGCATTCATTCTTCCGGTTCCACTTTTAACAGTTCCAAGAATTATGTTATTTGGAACATTAGAAAGTGCAATTGGAATTAAGATGATTAACACAGCTATTCCTCAGATATTAATGGCTTTGTTAGGCCAGGGAACTTATTCCACAATGTTAATTTTGATATTTTATAACTTTTTCAACATGATTCCAAAATCATTAGATGAAGCAGCAATGATTGATGGAGCCGGCTCATTTAAGGTGTTCTATCACGTAGCAATCAGATTATCAATATCAACTATACTTGTTGTATTCCTGTTTTCATTCGTATTTAACTGGAATGAAACTTACACAACAAATATTATGTTGGGTGATGCATTAGAATTACTTCCTGGAAAACTGGCATTGTTTGATAACGGTGCTGCAAGTGGTACGGGAAATGTGGTAAATGAAGCTAACCGAATGGCAGCCACACTTATGGCAATAGCACCATTATTAGTATTATATGCTCTCGTTCAGAAACAGTTTATCGAGGGTATTGAAAATACCGGTATTACAGGTGAATAAAGCAACAGGGAAGAGGTCATGCATGTGACCTTTCCCATAACTATATTAATATTAATGAAAGGGCAAAAAAATATGAAGATTTTTAAGCAGATCACTTCAATTGTAATGGCAGTAGCCATGGTGGCCACGATTATTGCTGTAAATCCGGTAGACGCAAGTGCTAAAGTAACTATTAAGTCCGGAAAGAAGATTGCTTTAACCGTAGGCAAAAAAACAACAATTAAGGTAAAACAAAAAGGTGCAAAATTCACATCAAGCAATAAGAAAATTGCAACTGTAACTAAAAAGGGAAAAGTAACAGCCAAAAGACCCGGAGCATGTAAAATTGTGGTTAAAGTTGGAAAAAGCAAGAAAAGTGTTCCTGTAACTGTTACACCACCAAACATTACAATTGACAAGGCAAAAAATGCTTCAGACAAGGGTATTGAAGTAATGTGGGAAAAATCAGGTAACAGGTATATAACAGGTTATTATGTATATTACTCCACAAATGCTAAAAGCGGTTTTAAGTCTGTAAAAGTTGGTAATGTAAGCAGAACAAAAATTGACAATTTAACAGTAGGCAAAACATATTATTTTAAAGTCAAGGCATACTCAAAGGTTGGTAAGAAAATATACACCAGTGCCAAATATTCAGGAGTTGTAAGCGATAAGGTTCGTAAAATGGTTTGGAATGATGAATTTAAAGGAACAGAGCTTGACACAACAAAATGGAATAATAATGGTGCAACAGGTGCCGGCGGATACGGAAACAAGGAACTTCAGAACTATCAAATGAGATTTAGTGAAGTAAAAGATGGAAATCTGATTATTAAGCCACAGTTTGAGTATAATCCTGAAACTAAATCATGTGTACCTAATCGTTATTATTCAACTAAAATATGGACTAAGGATATGTATTCATTAAAGTATGGTAAAGTTGAGTTTAGAGCTAAATTACCAAAAGGTCAGGGAACATGGGCAGCAGGCTGGATGTTAGGATATGGAAAATGGCCGATGTGTGGTGAGATAGACGTTTTTGAATCAACTAAAGATGAAACAAAAACAACCATACCACAGTCTATCCATTGTCAGAGATTTAACGGAATGTCAACAAGTTCAGGAAATAAGTACAAAAATGCTATTGTAAAGGATGCAACAAGTGCATACCACACATACGGTGTTGTGTGGACACCTGATTCAGTTACATTTACCCTTGACGGAAAAATAACATGGACTTATGATCCGGATATGTACGTTGCTACAGGAAAGGGTGTAAACGTTCCTGCAATATGGCCGTATAATAAAGATTTCTACCTTATCATTAACTGTGCTATAGGTGGGGTTCTTGGTGGAGATGTAACGCCGAAGTACTGGACAAAGATTAATGAATACAATACAAATTCAGGAATAAGACAAACATATCAGGATTATATGTATGTTGACTATGTAAGGGTATACCAGTAAAACAATAAAAGATTTGTCCGGCGAAGAGAAGGAAAACTCTTTGCCGGATAGAAAATATGTTTAAAGAAAAATGGAGGTTATTGTATGGTTACAATAAAAGATGTTGCCAAGGAAGCAGGAGTGGCAATCTCAACAGTTTCAAATGTTTTTAACAGAGCTGATATCGTAAGTGAGGAAACAAAGCAGAAGGTATTATTGGCAGTAGAAAAATTGCATTACATTCCAAATATGAATGCAAAATTACTTAAGTCTAACAGAAAAAATACAATAGGCCTCTTTTTAACAAGTTTGCAGGGAGACTTCTATAAGGTATTAATACAGGCTGTTCACTTACAGTGTAAATTAAATAACTATATGTTAAATATTTATGTAAGTAACGGAAACTCACCGGACGAAATCTATAGAATGATTATTGCATCAGGAGTAGCAGGGGCAATTATCTATCATGAAGATTTAACAGGTGATTATGTTAAGAGAATAGCTACAGTTAATATTCCTATGGTATTCCTTGACAGGGCCAGCAAAGGAAGAAATATTTCAGGTGTGTTATCAGATGATAAGTTAGGTGCAACAATGGCTGTTGATCACTTAATTAAACTTGGTCACAAGAGAATCGGATATATGCATGGAAATGAATCGGGAGATGACAAGCATCGTTACGAAGGTTACGTTGAAATGATGGAAAAGAACAATCTCCCTATAGACGAAAACATTGTTTTAAGAGGTTATTATGAAGAATCTTTAGCGTATAGTGAAATGCGCTCATTGCTTTCTAGCGGTGTAGAACTGCCGGACGCAATGTTCTGTGCCAATGATGAAATGGCATGGGGATGTATACAGGCATTGCAGGATGTGGGAATTAAAGTTCCGGAACAGGTAAGCGTAATAGGTTATGATGACAGCACATTAAGTGCTTATTACGGAGTTCCACTTACAACAGTTCACAATCCGATTACAGAAATGGGCAGTGCCAGTGCCAATGAACTTTTCAGATTATTAAATGATGAGGGAGATAAGAGTGGTACTGTAACTAAGCTTTCTCCAAAGATGGTCTACAGAAGTTCATGTGGAAAGTGTAACAAGTAAAAAATAGATATATTCGTAAGGAGATTATAATGGAAAATTACAGACTTGAAGGTAAGACTTTTGTAATTGATGATTATGACAGATTACCTGCATTCTCAAGTTTTCTTCCTGGTCTTGCAGGTGTGAAAGGTATTCCAATGTGGACTTTTTACACCAACAGAGGTCAGGGAATGAACAGTTTTGGTATTGACAATAAGGGAAATGCCATTATGGAGTTCAATTCAGCAAATACAGCATTTGAAAATACAACAGTAAAAGGCTTTAGAACATTCTTAACCATAGACGGAGAATATTATGAACCATTCTTCAAATATGAAGATGATGCAAAACGTCAGATTCGTATGAATAAGAATAGTTTTAAAGTAATCGAAAGAAATGAAAAATACGGAATTGAAATAACAGTTAATTACTATGTTTTACCAAACGAAAGCATTGGAGCATTAGTAAGACAGGTTTCAATTAAAAACATAAGTGGACAGAAAAAGAACATAGAGATAATTGACGGACTTCCAAAGATTATTACATATGGTATTTCTAATGGTGAATTTAAGGAAATGTCAAACTTATTTAAAAGCTGGGCATATATCAAAAATATTGATAACAAAGTTCCTTATTATACACTTAGAGCTTCAACAAAGGATTCAGCTGAGGTATCAGATGTAGAGGGTGGTTACTATTATCTTACAGTTAAGGACGGAAAATTACAGGATGTAATTTACGACGTTGATACAGTGTTTGGTTATGATTTATCCCTTATGACACCGGTAAGATTTATTGATGGTGGCATTGATAATGTTCTTGGAAAAGAACAGTGCTTTGCTAACAAGGTACCTTGTGGTTTTACACCATTTAAGACACAGTTAGATGACGGAGAAGAATTCTCCTTTGATACAATGATGGGCTTTGCAGGTTCTGTAGATCAGATTAACGCAAAGATAGACACATTCTGTAAAGAAGGATATTTACAGGACAAATTTGTGGAAGCAGAAGAGTTAGCTGAAAGCTTTACTTCAGATGTTAAAACACATACTGCAGCAGGCAAGTTTGACCAGTATATTGAGCAGTGCTATTTAGATAACTTCCTTCGTGGAGGATATCCATATGTACTTAATAAAGACGGAAATAAATCAATTATTCACCTGTTTAGCCGTAAACATGGTGATCCTGAAAGAGATTATAATTTCTTCTCAATTGCAGCAGAGTATTATTCTCAGGGTAATGGTAACTTCCGTGATGTTTCACAGAATAGAAGAAATGACGTGTTCTTTAATAAAGATGTTGGGGACTTTAACGTAAAGACTTTCTTTAGTTTAGTTCAGGCAGACGGATACAATCCGTTAGAGGTACGTCCAAGTCTTTTCAATGTTATTGAAGGAAAAGAGGAAGAAGTTAAGGCATATGTAAAGGAAAGCATTGATGGTGATGCATCTGCCATTGTTAAAATAGTGGAAGGTAAATTTACACCGGGACAGATTTCCAATACAATCGCAAGATTACAGTTAAATCTTAAAGTGGATGATGGTGAATTTATTGCCAATATTTTAAATAACTGCAATCAGAATATAGAAGCCGGTTTTGGCGAAGGATACTGGAGTGACCATTGGGATTATAATATGGATCTTGTGGATAATTATTTATCAGTATTCCCTGACAAAAAGGATCAGTTCCTGTTTGGAGATGATACATATAAATTCTATGACAGCGTTGCATATGTTGTTCCAAGAGATGAGAAATATGTAATTAACAAAAAGGGTGATGTACGTCAGTACGGCATGGAAGTTGAAGATGAGGAGAAACTTGCAAGAGAAGGATTTAACAAGTGGGCAACTAACTGGTTAAAGGAAAAGGACGGCAAGACTGTTCATACAACCCTTGCAGTTAAGATGATTATTTTGGCACTTAGCAAGTTCGCCCAGATGGATATGGATGGAATTGGTGTTGAAATGGAAGGTGGAAAGCCTGGCTGGAACGATGCAATGAATGGACTTCCGGGATTGTTTGGTTCAGGAACACCTGAAACTTTTGAACTGAAGAGACTTGTTAAGTTTATTACAGATAATTTCGGTGGTGACGGATTTGTAGTAATGCCTGTTGAAATATCAAAATATTTAGATGCAGTTAAGGCAGAGCTGGACAAATATAATGCAGGAACCCTTAATGACTTTGAATATTGGGATGCTGTTGCATCAGTAAGAGAAGCTTACAGAGCTGCAACTAAGCTGGAATTTAGTGGAGATAAGGATTCAGTATCTAAGGCACACATCGTTGAAGTTTTTGAAGCATTTGCAGAGAAGATTGAAAAGGGTATTGAGAAGGCTGTAGAAATTGGAAATGGTCTTGTTCCTACATACTTTACTCATGAAGCCGTAGATTTTGAACCTGTAGTAGATGAAAATGGTGAGCCGGTTATTAGTCATTACGGATTACAGAAGGCAAAGGTTAAGGCATTTAAAGCGGTTCCTCTTCCGTATTTCCTTGAAGGTCCTGCAAGAATGATGGGATATGTTGATGTTGACACAGCAAGAGATATGTTCAACAAGGTAAAGAAAACAGATCTTTATGACAAGAAACTTGCCATGTACAAAACATCTGCATCAATTGAAGGATGCTCCATGGAAAATGGTCGTTGCCGTGCATTTACACCGGGATGGCAGGAGAGAGAAAATGTATTCCTTCATATGGAATATAAATATATTCTTGCTATGCTTAAGGCAGGCTTATATGATGAATATTATGACACAATAACAAGAGCACTTATACCGTTCCTTGATCCGAATATGTATGGAAGAAGCACATTAGAAAATTCTTCTTTCCTTGCATCAAGTGCAAATCCTAATCCGGATGTTCATGGAAGAGGATTTGTTGCAAGACTTTCAGGTTCTACAACAGAAATGATTTCTATGTGGATTGAAATGTTTATAGGTGACAAGGTATTTACATACGAAGATGGAAAGTTAGTTCTTAATTTTGAACCAAAACTTGCTAACTGGTTATTTGATGAAGGAAAGGCAACCTTCAGATTGCTTTCAACATGTGATGTTACATATGTAAATAACACAGGCAAGAATACATTTGGAAAGGATGCAGCTAAGGTATCTAAGATTGAAATCAATGGAGAAGTTGTTTCAACAGAACCAAAGATTGTGGGAGAAAAGGCTGAAGCTGTAAGAAACGGTGAAATAGACAAGATAACAGTTTATTTTGAATAAGTTTTCAGATGATAAAATAAAATAATATGATTTTTTTATCCGGCAGGAAATCCTGCCGGATATTTTTTATGCTAAATTGCCTGTAATGTAATAGTAATAATATGATATTATTGGAAGTATTATACAAAGTTACTGGAAAAGCTTGAAAAATGTTTTTATAAATTCTATAATGTTTTTATTCGAAAAACAAAGGGGAGGACTTATCCAATGAATACCAAAGCATTAAAATTTTTAGCACATGCACTTGTATTTATGATGATTGTGGAACTGGCAGTCATGAACATAAATATAAGTGCTTTTTCAATTGAAACGATATCATTAGCTGAAATGGACAGATTAAAATGTCAGTCAGTTAAGTGGATTAAAAAAGAACAAAACAGGGATGGAAGTTTTGGTGATAACATTTAACTTTATGAAACATCCCAAATATTGGAAAACTTAGCTTATGAGGAAAGCTTAGCAGATGAAAAAGAGAAGGCGTTACAATGGCTTAAAAAATCTGAAACTAAAAGTAACGATGACATATTCAGAAAATTCTTAGCAATTACCCAAAATAATAAATTAGTAAATAAAAATCAGGAAGAAATAGAGTTTGCAGAGCTCCAAAATAAAGATGGCGGGTTTGGAATTTCAAAAGATTATAAAAGTGATGTTTTAGACACTATTCTTGCAGTGGAGTGTATGGAGAAAAGCGAAAAAGATAATAGTGAAAAAATAACTAAAGCTGTAAATTATCTTAATCTTTGCCAAAATGAAGATGGTGGATTTGCTTTTTCGGGAGAAAAATCCAGCAGTTACCTTACAGCTTTGGTATACAGGGTTATTAAGGGAAATACAGCTTCATTTAACAAGGCAGGAAAAGAAACATTAAAAAAATGCAGGGAGTACATAAAAAGTAACGAAAAAGATAACACACTGTGGGGAACTGATGAGGAAACAATGAAAAATTCACTTATGTGTTCACTGGCGCTGGCGGAGGATGATGATGATACATTAAACAGAATTTCAGTTATCTCAAATAAAGTGGCTGAAGATGGCAGTTTATTTGAAGATATAGAACTTACAAGTCTTTACATTAGTTTGGTAAATGAGTATGAAGAAGCAGCCGGAAAGCTAAATACAGGTAATGTATTAATAAAAGGAATAAAGATAAGTTCTGAGAAGGAAAGAATAGGCGCCTATTCAGAAGTTAAAATAACACCTGATATTATAGGAATGAAGGACAATTATAAGGTAATTGTTGTTGTATCAGGAAAAGAAGGTTATTCACAAATGTTGAATACAGAAGGGAACAATACCTATTTATGGAATACAGAAAATAATATTGGTACTTTTGAAGTTCTAGTTTCAATAGTTGATAACATCAAAGGAGAGGTTATAGCAAGCAGGTTAAAGGCTGTTGAAGTATTAGAAACATTTGAAGTTCAATCTGTTAATAGTAATATTTCTCCAAAAGCATATAAAATTAATTCAGGTAAAAAAATAATAATACAGCCGTCAGCATATGTTTTATCAAATGTAAGTGATGAAATAACCGCAGAGGTAAGTATTATTGGGGACAATGAAAAGGTTTTATACAAGGCGGAAAATAAAAAAATTGGTGGAGAGAATTTAAAGGAAGTTATTTTTGATGATTTTACATATGTTCCGGATATAAAAGATACAACCATTGTCAGGGTTCAAACGAAAATATTAAGAAAAGGTGTGGAGCAAAAGACCAAAAACAATTATGTGAAGATATATTCATCCACAGACGAAAATAGAATTGACATAGATTATAAGGTTAGCAGTAACTTCATTGACACCACAACGGACAACATAAATGTTGATTTTTCATTATCAGGAAAAGGTTTATCGGAAACAATTAAAAGAAAACCAATGGACATAATGATAATGCTTGACAGTTCCGGAAGCATGTCAAAAGAGGATTGGAAGAAAGCGGTAGATGGTGCGAAATTAATAATAGATAACAAGCAGCCGGAAGACAGAGTGGCAATGTTTGATGTTACTTTGAACAGATACATTGGAGATTTTACAAATAATGAAAAGGAAATAAATTGGGGGCTTGAGAGAGCCTATGGCAAAGAACCGAACGGTGGAACATTCACGTATTATGCCATAAATTATTTTTCAGGTTTTTTTGACGAAGATGACAGAGACAGGGTAATATATTTATTTACTGATGGAACGAGAAGTCAAGGGATAGATAGCAAGACACTTGATGAAGATAAAATCAGAGAAAAGAATATTAATATTTATGGTGTTTATCTGGAAAATGATTATTCGATGGAAAAAATCGAAGAAGCAAAGGAAATAATGGAGTATATCACAGAAGTAGGTGGAGGACGCTGGGTTAATTCAAAGGATAACGGCGAAATTATCAGTAGTGTTAGGGAATTACTGGGAGATATTTTCAAAATGGCAGGAAGAAATGTGAAACTTTCCATGACACTGGAAAATGATATTCCATTTTCAAAAATAAGTTTTGATAATAAACCTGATGAAGTGATAAAAAATGAAGATGGTACAACAACAGTAATCTACAATAGAAATTATTTAAGAGTGGGGGAGGACCGGAATTTAGACATTAAATATGACATTTCAAATATGTTCTTTGAGAAAGATATAAATTTAATTAAAGACATAAAATTTTCTTACGTTGATGAAAATGATGAGAACATAGAAATTAACTTAGATGACATAAAGATTGGTGTTTCAAACAATAAAAGTTCAGCTATACCGGATATAAAAAATGAAGATGAAAGTGAGGATGAGAGCACTGTTAAAATCGAGAAAAAAGAAGGAAACAGTATATTGTCCCACAATAAACCGGAAGAAACAATAATGGATGAAAATAAGGGACAAGTCACAGGAAAAATGTCATTATCTGACAATAGAGTATATGTTGGGGATGATATTACGGCAGATATTAATTTAACTGATTATAACAATTTAGAAAAGAAAAAAACAAATACAAGAATTGTATTAATCAATAAGGATGATGCCAACAGAATTTACATAACTGACGGTGAGATGGAACTTGCAGGTAGTAACGAAGCTGGTGAAAAGATAACTGTTAAAACTAAGAGCTATGAAGAGGGAAGTTATATTGCCATATATATGGCGGAGATTAATGGAGAAATGACAGCCCTTGATGTAGCAGGAATAGATATTTTGGAACACATATATATATTGAAAGTTACGGCAGGAACAGGAGGAAATGTAGAGGATAAAAGTGGGGAATACAAGAAGAACAAAGTAGTCACCTTAAATGCTAAAGCCAATAAGGGATATGTATTTGATAAGTGGGTAAGTGAAGATATATCATTGGACATTAATCAGGTAAATAGTTCACAAATAAACATAGTTATGCCGGATAAAGGCGTAAGAATAAAGGCAGTGTTTGTGAAAGAGAAAAATGCGGGTAGGGGTAAGGATGATAAAAATACTGTCAAAGATAACAAAAACAAAGAAGAAACTGCCAATAAAAGGGGTGGTTCTAAGACGGATTTAAATCATAGTAACAAAGCAAAAAACAATGTTGCAAGTATAGATAACAGAAGTGTTAAGGAAGAAAAAGAGTCAGAGTCAGTGAAATATATGGAAAACGGTAAGTCCATATTAAGTCCTACAACAGGTGATTTTATTACCAGGGATAATATTAGGATAATGATTCTGATACAATGTATAGCTTTAATTATCATTTGCGTAGCATTGAAGAAAAACAACAGGAAAGAACAAGAAGGGGTACAGTAATGTCATTAAGCATGTTTAAAAATAAATTATATAATACAATAATAGCAGCGTCACTTATTGTTGCAATAATGGTAGTATCTACTTATGCACCGGACATTTTGCCGGGAGAAAGTAAGTCGGATAAGACAATTGCATGTAATGAGATGAAGGGGGAAAAACCACAGATAAGGGTGGCTTCAGCAAAGAAATATAGCGATATTTCACAAGTGATGGAAGAATTAGAAGGTTCAACAGAGGGAGAAAAACAAAAAGACACACTGAATAATCTTGGAAAACTAATAAAGGATACAGAGGAAACAGTAAAAAAGGAAGTTAAGAACGCAAAGAAAAATACAACATCGGAAGAAATAATAAAAAGAGCCGACAGCTATGAAAAACTGGCAATGAATGGTCTTAACAGGGTTTCAGAAAAAATTGAAAAGCTGTCTGAAAAAATGAAATCAGGTACTGTTTCGGAAAAAGAAGTTAATGTTGAGATTGCATCAATAAAATCTGAAATAGAAGATATGCAAAAGTATGATGAGCCAAAGGTGGATAATGACGATGAGGCTCATGGAAGGGCAACGGGGTATGAATCAGAAAAAATAATTGGTGAGCAGATGGTTAAGTCTAATTACATAAATTATAGTGCTGATTCTACGGAAGCTGCCAACGAGTCATATCTTAAAATTAACGAAAGTATACAAAAAATAGCCGATTCATTGGAAACACCGGCAGAAATATATGAATATGTCAGAAACAATATTCAGTATAGGCAGTATACCGGTTTAAGACTTGGTGCCATAGGAACATATGAGCAAAAAGCAGGAAATGATCTGGATCAGGCGGCGTTACTGATTGCATTATTAAGATATAAGGGATATGAAGCAAAGTTTGTAACAGGCAATGTTGATATTGAAATAAATAAGGCAATGAACTGGCTTGGAGTTAAGACAGAAAAAGCAGCTGTTAATGCAATGTCAATGCTGGGAGTCTCAACTAATTATGGAATTAATGGAAAAGGCAAGATTACTAAATTGAGAATAGAACATGCCTGGGTAAAGGTGCTGGTTCCATATGATTCATACAGGGGTGCAGGAAAAGTTAGTGGAGAAAAGGTATGGGTAGATGTTGACCCGTCCTTTAAACAGTATGAAGAAGAGGTGGAAGATAATAGGGTAGAGAAATTTTTGCGGGGAGATACAGAAAAAAACGTTACTTATTCTAGTACAGAAAAATTGGAAGAAGCACTAATCAATTCAGATTACAAAGATATATTCAACGGGGATATTCAAAATAGCGAAAATGAAGTATCACAAAAGCAAAGTGAACTTAAGGACTTTATAAATAATAATGATATAGAATTAAAGGAAGTTGCTGATGCAGTAGGGATAAGAAATATAAAGAAGGTAGAAACCGGATATCTGCCTAACAGTCTTCCTTACCATGTAGTAAGCATAACGTATGAAGAAAATTACCTTACAGATGATTTTATGGATAAAATCACATTGGCAGTTAATAATGCACTGTACGGGGAAACCTTTGCTGAAACTGCGGATGCAAGCATTACATTTTATACGGCGGATTTATATGGACATAATGTAACATTAAGTTATGAGCCTGCAACCGATGAGGATGAAAAAATAATAGACAGGTATGGTGATTTATTTTCAACACCATCATATCTGGTAAGAGTGAAGCCGGTAATAAAGGTAGATGAGCAAAAGGTTCTTGAAGGTAATTCACAGATTCCGGGTACATACACGAACCTTGTAATGAATATAGCTGAGGCAGGAACTGATGAAGTAAAGGTGGAAAATCCCCTTGTTTCAGGTGGGATTTATGGAATTGTATTTGATTACAATACCATAAACAGCACTTATTTTGACACAAAATATGAAGAGCTTCAGTCCTGTGTTGATGAGGTTAAAAGTGGAAAAAGAAATCTGATTCAGGCAATGGAAGTTTTGACATGTACCGTGGGTCAGGAGTATTTCGGGTATCTTGATTTATACACACAGCTCTCGGCAAAGGCGGCCGGGGTACAGTGGGCAAGGTGTATCAGCCAATGCATAGTGGGGTACATGCCGAAGGTAAGCAGGATGATGGGAATGCCTGTTGCCATTAGTGACGGTTCATTATATATTGACGTGGATACTGATACATTAGGGGTTGCACCGAAGCAGGATGAATCTGAAAACAAAGATGAAGCTATCAGAGAAAATGCAGACGTAAAGAATTTTATGATGCTAAGTGGAGCGATAGGTTCGTATTTAGAGGGATATGTAATAGGTGAAGCAACAGACACTCAGGGAATATCTTCCATATCAGTTATTGAGGAGGCAAAGGAAAGAGGTATAGACGTTCTTACTTTGGCAAATGAAGATACGGATAAGTTAAATAGTCTTTCAATTAACGAAAATACCAAAAAGGAAATTCAAAAGGCACTAAATAATGGTAAACTAGTAATAGTACCAGAGAAAGAAATATCTTACTACGATTGGCGGGGAACCGGTTATATTGTATTAAATACCGAAAATGGTGCAGCTTCTTACATGATTGCAGGTGGTTTATGCGGAGGACAAAGTTCATCTGAAATTAGTTTGGTGCTGTTCACAGTGTTGGTAGCTATCGCAGCGGTATTTGCAATAGCCACATATGAGTATTTTGCATTATGCGCATTGGAAGCACTGATGAATGTGTTGGTATCCTTAGCATCAGGAATCAGCATTTTGGATATATGTGTGATAATACTTAGTGTAACAGGGGCATATTACGCCGGAAAGGAAATAATTAATGTAGGGGAATGGACGTCGGATTATGTGAAAAATCCTAACCGTGAAACGGCAGAAAAGATACTTGAGAAGGCTTTGGAAGCCTGGGTGATGGTACTCGTATTTGACTACGCAATGCCTAAAATAATGGAGGGCATAAGTTACGATGAGTCAGCTTTTTTCAAATTTATATCTAAAAAGTATGGAAAATGGAAAGTAATAGACATAGGGAAGGATGTCAAACCATCAAAACCGGATGTGGATCCGGTAGATCCGGGAGAAAATAAACCGGATGTGGATCCAGCAGATCCGGGAGAGAATAAACCGGACGTGGATCCTGCTGATCCGGGAGAGAATAAACCGGACGTGGATCCTGCTGATCCGGGAGAGAATAAACCGGGACCGGGAGACGGTGGTTCCGGCTCAGAAGGAGGTTCAGGGTCAGATAATACAGGAACAGGAGAAGATGATTACGGAACAGGAGGAGATTCAGATTCAGGTGGTTCAGGATCCGAAGAAGGCGACTCGGAAATAGGAAAAGACGACTCCGGAAAAGATGGAGAAAAAACAGATCCGGGAGTAGGAAAAAGCGATTCGGAGATAGGAGGAGGCTCAGGAAAAGATACAGGTACAGGGGGTACAGGAGGGGGAAAAGATACAGGCGGAAACAGAGCCATAGATGATTACTGGTATGGTATAAAGAATAAGTATGGGGACAAGTTCGCCAATGAACTGGAACCCTTTGGAAAAGACGGACAAACATTAATAAAGAGATATGAAGAAAATGGCAACATTCACGATGTAATTGATGTAATCAACAGTCTGCCGGAAACTGATGAAAAGAAGGGCATTCAGTTAATGATAGATTACCTTGATGACGCGGTGAAATTGTTGAAAAATAAAAACACTCTGTCATTAAGTAAGACGCTATGTAAAGGACTTAAGGAGAATAAAATAACTATAGATAAATTTCAGGAATTGAAGCTTAAGCCGTTAAAGGGTGAAAAATACACAGGAAGAGAGAAGGAGATAATTAAGTCTATTAGGGAAAAGTTTACAATAAATGAGAGTACTTTGCTGAGAAAATATATTAAGCAGGAAGATGTTGAAAAGTATGTAAGTGGAGAATATAATGCTGTAATAGGGTATATATCAAGGGTAGAAGACTATAATGATGTTGGAAATTTTAAGGATATTTTTGAAACATTTCGTCTGAATTACAAAGGCACACCATATCACTCAATAGACAAGTCATACTGGAAGATAGAATTTAATACTATATCAGATGATTTGGAGAGGATTAATTTGGACAAAACATATGGAATAGAATTTGGAGGTGGTAATGTAGATGAAAATCCATGTACAAGAAATGGATTTACGGGATCGGAAAATGGTAAAGTCATACCAGAATGGAACTTAAAAAAAGATGGAGTAGGATATGATAATAATGCGTTGATGACCAAGATTGAAAATGGAAAGATAGTGGAACAGTATAGGTACGTACAAAAAGAAAATTTATGGAGGAAAATAAAATGAGATTGAGAAGGGGTAGCTACATAACTTACAATGGGAAAGAAACATTGTTGTATAGAGATGGTGTTATTAATAAATTAGTAATTCCACTCTATGATGACGATTTTATAGATGACAAGTGCATACAGGATGAGTGGGGAGGTTACATTCGCCCCGTTACACCAGATGAGATAGGAAACATCCGTAGTGTCAGACCATACGCAATATATAAGGGACATAAGGTGGCATTAAGGGGAAGCAAGTTGTTTGAAAAAATGGCAATTACACCGACAAGTATGGATGATGAAGATTATGAAGAAACAATGAAAGCGTTAGGTATTAAACATGAATATAATGGAGAAGATACAGTATTTGTGCCCATCAAGGATTTGGATATTTATGAAAGAGTAAAGTATTATGACAGATACGAATATTTTAAGGGAATATATAAACCATACAAGATTGAGGATTACCATGTGATAATTAAGGACGGTGAGTTACATAGACATAAGGTGGAATAGACTTACATTTTAGAAGGTACATATAGACAATTGAATAATAAGATTGATTCTTCGAGTAATTGTGGCTATGTAGCCACAATTACTTTTGAAAAAAGTTGTTTCAATTTCTAGAAACATTTTTGAAAAAATATAAAAGACTTAATAAAGTGACGTGAAAAAATGGAGAGAGTAAAATGAAACTGAGAAGATATACGAAAACAACTATTTGTCTCTGATGGAGAGAGTATGTTCAATTCAGAAGGGAAACTAAAAATGTCTGCTAAACAAATAAAAGATTTTTTTGCACTAGAAAATATACCAGATAAGTTAGTAATTGTTGAACTACCTAAGAATACAATATTAGAGGTTAGTATTGTAGGACCTCAAGAAAGTTGGGGAAAAACGTTGGGTGGTGGAGTACAGTTTGCATTTCCATATGCAAAATATGAAACAAAGTGGTTTGAAAAAATAATAGAAATAAAATAGGAGATACAATGAAAATGCAGATAGACAACATAGAAATAAATAGTCATCTATCCTTTAGGGAAATAAGGGAGATATATGCTGGAAGAAGCAAGAATGTAGAAATTGTGAATGATGATGTTAAAATGATTATTGCCAGGACTGAACGGGATGAGGTATATAAAATCAGGTTTAACAGGGATGATATTATTCGTTGCATGGAAATATGGCCTGATTATAGTTGCTTTATGGAAATGCCGGAAAAATTTAATATTATTCCGGACAGGAATGCAGCAGAAAAATGGATTGAGCGATATATTAGAAAAGATGATAATTTAAAAATATCGTTGACACAAATTCATTCTTATGGGGTGCAATACGCGATATTAATAGATTTTTCTGTTTAATGAAACAACTTAGGAGGAAATATAATGGGAAATTTTAAAATAGTTAAGAGTGAATTGCTATACTATGAAGGTGATGAGACGGTTGTAGATGTACCTGAAGGCGTAAAAAATATACTGAAAAACAGTTTTGTCAAATGTAACAAGGTGGTTAAAATAAATTTTGCAAACACAGTAAAATCCATTGAGGAAAGGGCAATTTATAATTGCAGAGAACTAAAAAGCGTAAATATTCCGGAAAATATTGAAAATATAGGAATGGGAATGACATATGGATTTAATGGGGAAACAATAACCGTTAATAGTGATAATAAAAGATATAGTGATGGCGAAGGTAAAAATTGCATTATAGACAAGAAAGAGAGGAAACTCGTTTTAGGCTGTAAGACAAGCATAATACCTTTGACAGTTAACATAATCGGAAATAGTTCTTTTCGTGGGTGTCATACAATAAGGAGTATTGTTATTCCAAGTACAATTGAAAGGATAGAAGATTATGCTTTTTGCGGATGTGAAAATTTAGAAAAAATAACAATTCCGGAAAGCGTTAAGTATATCGGGAAAAATGCCTTTTGGGGGTGTAAGTTACTAAAATCTATAAACATTTCCAATGCGGTAAAAGAGATAAGAGAGGGTACGTTTAGTTATTGTAGCAACCTTGAATATATCAATTTACCGGATGGTTTGGAAAGCATTGAAAAAGAAGCTTTTAGTTACTGTAGTAGTTTAAAGAGGATTAATATTTCTGATAAGGTAAGAGAAATTGGTGAACGTGCATTTGAACTATGTGGAGCAATGGAGGAAGTCAGATTACCTGAAAATTTGGAGATAATAGGTGAAGGAGCCTTTTACTCTTGCATAAATTTGAAAAAAATAAACATGCCCATTGCTTTGAAAATAATTGGAAAGCAGGCATTTTATAATAATGCAGGCATTAGTAGAGTTAGGATTCCATCAAATGTGACTGAAATAACGGAAGAAGTGTTTTTGGGGTGCTCGAATCTGAAAAAAGTAATTATACCTAAATCTGTTAAACAGATAGGAGATAGAGCATTTTCAGGTTGTTACAAATTAAAGGAGATTGATATACCCTCTGGTGTAAATAGAATTGAAAACAATGCTTTTGCTTTTTGTAGTGGAATGAAAAAAGTTACAATAACAGGTAATGCAATTGTAATGTGTAATAACATATTTTTGCATTGTGATAACCTCGTCATTTACTGTGAAAATAAAACGGTGGCACAGGAGTATGCAAAAAATAATAAAATTAAGTACAGAATAATTAATTAAGCATAGTGAAATATAAATCTGGATACTTTTCTATAAAATTAACCACACACAGGAAGAGAGAAGGAGATAATTAAGTCTATTAGGGAAAAGTTTACAATAAATAAGAATACACTGCTTAGAAAATACATCAAACCTGAACAAGTGGAAAAATACATAAGTGGAGACTATACTTCAGTACAAGGCTGCATATCAAGGGCAGAGGATTACAGTGATGTTGGTGATTTTAGGGACATATATTATTCGTTCAGACTGGATTATAACCCACCAAAGGGTGGAGTTCATGATTACAGTCCGACCCAGACGTCATACTGGAAGATAGAGTTTAAGATTTTATATGGTGAATTGGAAAAGATTAACCTGAAAAACACATATGGTGATGCATTTGGAGGCAGTAATACGTTGCCTGATCCATGTACACAAAACGCATTCACAGGTTCGGAAAACGGAAAGGTCATACCGGAGTGGAACTTGGAAAACGGAATAGAGTACAATGATAATGCGTTAATAACAAAAATTGAAAACGGGAAGATAGTGAAACAATATGAGTTTTATGGTAAAAAATGGAGAAAGATAAGATGACATTGAGAAGAGGAAGATACACAGTATATAAAAGAAGAGTATATAGTCTTCATAGGATGGATAATGATTGCATGTTTATTTTTATTGATGACAATAAACTTTTAGATGATAAGTGCATAAAAGATAAATGGGGATATTATATTCGCCCCGTCACACCGGATGAGATAGGTGATATTTATTGTGTTACACCATATGCAATATATAAAGGACGTAAGGTGGAATTAAGAGGAAGTAAGTTGTTTGAAAAAATGGCAATAGCACCGACTGACATGGATAACACAGACTATAATGAAACAATGAAAGTATTAGGCATTCAACATGAATATAACGGAGAAGATACAATATTTGTGCCAGCCAAGGATTTGGATTTTTATGAAAGGGTAAAGTATTATGATAAATATGGATATTTTAATGGGACAGGAAAACCATACAAGGTTGAGGATTACCATGTAATCATTAAGGACGGTGAACTTCACAGATATAAGGTGGAATAAACATACACCTTGGAATGACAGAGAATGAAATAAGCATAGGCAGGTTTCAGGAACTTAAGCTTAAACCATTAAATAATGGAACATACACGGAAAGAGAGAAGGAGATAATTAAGTCTATTAGGGAGAAGTTTACGATAAATAAGAATACACTGCTTAGAAGAATAATTAAGCCACAAGATGCAGGAAAGTACATAAGTGGAGAATATACTTCTGTACGAGGATACATATCAAGGGCAGAGGATTACAATGATGTTGGTGACTTTGAGGATATCTTTGAAACATTTCGTTTGGACTACAATGATACACCATATCATTCAACAGACAAGTCATACTGGAAGATGGAGTTTAAGACTATACCGGATGATTTGAAAAAGATCAATTTGGACAATACATATGGGAAAGAATTTGGAGGCCTGAATGAAGATATAAATCCATGTACAAGAAATGGATATACAGGCGCAAAGAACGGAAAGGTAATACCGGAGTGGAACTTAAAAACGGAGGGGCTAAGGTATGATGATAATGCACTTATAACCAAGATTGAAAATGGAAAGATAGTGAAACAGTATAAATATGTGAAGGAGAACAAAAAATGGATAAAAATAAAATGATATTAAGAAGTGGTATATATACAGTATATAGAAATACAGTATATGAGATTAATAGGTGGCTGGACAGAGATGGAGAATATATTTACATTCATGATAAGGAGGATATGGATGATAAATGCATTAAGAAAGACGGATATGTAATTCGTCCCATAACTTCTGATGAAGTAAGTGAGGTTTATAGTGTCACACCATATGCAATATATAAGGGATACAAAGTGGAATTAAGAGGAAGTAAACTGTTTGAAAAAATGGCAATAGCACCGACAAGCATGGATAACACAGACTATGATGAGACAATGAAAGCATTAGGCATTAAACATGTATATGATGGAGATGATACAATATTTGTTCCTGCAAAAGACTTGGATTTTTATGAAAGAGTAAAGTATTATGACAGACATGAATATTTTAATGACATATTTCAACCGTATAAGGTTGAGGATTACCATGTAATCATTAAGGACGGTGAACTGCACAGACATAAGGTGGAATAAACGTACACCTTGGAATGACAGAGAATTAAAAACATATGTTTAAATGGGAATTGTGGATGTACGTCTGCAATTCCTTTTGAGAAAAACGATTTAAACAGAAGGTGGTTTGTCACATAAGGGAGAAGTTTACAATAAACAAGAATACATTGCTTAGAAGGTACATCAAACCGGAGGATGTTGAAAAATATGTAAGTGGAGAATATGATGCTGTAAGAGGGTGCATCTCAAGGGAAGGTGACTGTAATGATGTTGGAGATTTTGAGGATATTTTTGAAACATTTCGTCTGGACTATGATAACATACCATATCATTCAACAGATAAGTCATACTGGAAGATAGAGTTTAAGACTATACCGGATGATTTGAAAAAGATCAATTTGGACAATACATATGGAAAAGAATTTGGAGGTCTGAATGAAGATATAAATCCATGTACAAGAAATGGATTTACAGGCGCAAAAAATGGAAAGGTAATACCGGAGTGGAACTTAAAAGAGGGCATAGGATATGATAAAGCATTGATAACCAAGATTGAAAATGGAAAGATAGTGAAACAGTATAAATATATTAAAAATGAAAAGATATGGAGGAAAATAAAATGAGGTTAAAATGGGATAGATATACGGTTTACAAAGGAAAAGAAACAATGTTGTATAGAGATGATAGAAGCAATCAATTAGTAATTCCAATCAATAATGAAGATATGATGGATGATAAGTGTATACAGGATGAATGGGGACATTATATCCGTCCGGTAACACCAGATGAAATAGGAGACATTTATAGCGTCAGACCATATGCAATATATAAGGGACATAAGGTGGAATTAAGAGGAAGCCGTATAGACGAAAAAATGGCAATAGCACCGACAAGCATGGATAACACAGACTATGATGAAACAATGAAAGCATTAGGCATTCAACATGTATATGATGGAGATGATACGATATTTGTACCATCAAAAGACTTGGATTTTTATGAAAGAGTGAAGTACTGTGACAGATATGAATATTTTAAGGGTATATTTGAACCGTATAAGGTTGAGGATTACCATGTAATCATTAAGGACGGTGAACTGCACAGATATAAGGTGGAATAAACATACACCTAGGAATGACAGAGAATTAAAAACATATATTTTAATGGGAATTGTGGATGTATGTCTGCAATTCCTTTTGAGAAAAACGATTTAAATAGAAGGTGGTTTGTCACATAAGGGAGAAGTTTACAATAAACAAGAATACATTGCTTAGAAGGTACATCAAACCGGAGGATGTTGAAAAATATGTAAGTGGAGAATATGATGCTGTAAGAGGGTGCATCTCAAGGGAAGGTGACTGTAATGATGTTGGAGATTTTGAGGATATTTTTGAAACATTTCGTCTGGACTACGATAACATACCATATCATTCAACAGATAAGTCATACTGGAAGATAGAGTTTAAGTCTACGAATAAGGAACTCAAGAAAATCAATCTGGACAACACATATGGTTATGAATTAGGTGGAAACAACACGTTACCTGATCCATGTACACAAAATGCATTCACGGGTTCGAAAAATGGAAAGGTAATACCGGAGTGGAATTTGGAAAAAGCTGTGAAATATAGAAAAGATTCATTGATTACTAAAATTGAAAGAGGAAGAATGGTGGAACAATACAAATTTAACGATGGAATATGGAGGAAGGTAAAATGAGATTCCCATGCAAGGTTGAGGATTACCATGTAATAATTAAAGACGGTGAATTAAACAGATATAAGCTGGAATAAATCTGCATTTGGGATAATACCGATGGGAAAAAATTAAAGGAGGCAACATAGTGAAGAAAGTATCAATTTCATTAGCAGTCATAGGAACAATTTGGGTTTTAATGGGAGTTATTGCGCAGCTTAATAATTGTGCCGGAGAATTATTATTTTTTGCGGCAGGAGCTTTTATACTTATGGCAATAGTCACATTGGTGTGCAGAAAGAAAACTGTTGTTATTTCTGCGGGAGTGCTTGTAATGTACATAGCGATAATATGCCAATATATTATGTTCAATAGTTTTTACATTGCCAATATGTGTATAATAATGGCTTTGGTAGTAGGATTTTTATTAATTCTTTATGGAATTATAGCCGGTTTGAAAACAAAAAAATAAGTTTATCATTATATTAAGATAAGAAGGAACGTTCATGTATCTGTATGTAATTACGGGTATATGGACGTTTTTTAGCGTTTGTCTTTAGGGCAAAAACAAGTGGAATTTTCCAGAAAGGTTATTAAATAATAAAATGTGCAAAAATAAATCAGGTAGAAAGCCTACAAAATAAAAAAACATATTTAGGGTGCAAATTTGTATTATATGAAAAACAAAGGAGTTATATAAAATTTTAATACTTTTTTTATAAAGAAAAACACACTAATATATTTATAATGAAACGATTTTATGATAATATAGATATACCAATATGTCATAAAGGAGAAATAAAATGGGCAACTTAAAATATTTAGATAAAAAAGGGACATTTACCCTGAATAATCCGGATTTAACCAGCTATATGTATTTTCCGTTAGCTAATGAGGCAGGAGTTATGAGCTCCATAACACCTGATTTAGGGGGAGATATAAAATTAGACCAGAATACATTTTTGTTAGAGCCGGTTAGCAGTGAAAACCTGCACAACAACAAGTCAGTAAGAAACTTTTGGATTTACGTTGAAGGTAAAAAAGCCTGGTCTGTGGCAGGACGTTCAGCAGCACAGCAGGCAAAGTTGTTTGATGATGATAAAGAAGAAGTGAAGCTGACAGCCGGAATTATGTGGCATCAGATAGAGAGAAAATCTGATGATTTAGGGCTTAAAGCTACAGTGACATCATTTGTTCCTGAAACTAAGGACAAGGTGGAACTGACTAAAATAGAAATTACAAACATAACAGATTCACATATTAAATTTACTCCTACTACAGCTATACCTTTGTATGGACGTTCGGCTTCAAATATAAGAGATCACAGACATGTTACCTCTTTGCTTCACAGAACATTTACGGTAAAAAACGGAATAGAAATCTTTCCGACACTTACATTTGATGAGAGAGGACACAATAAAAACACTGTTTATTATGGAGCTTTGGCAAAGGAAGAAACTGACGGAGTAATGGTTTCCCCAATTAGTTTCTGTCCTGTTACTGAGGAGTTTATCGGACGTGGCGGAAATTTTGAAAATCCATATATGGTTGCCAAGAATCAGCCTCTTCCGTATGGAATTGGTGAAGAAATTGACGGCTACGAAACAGTTGCGGCAATGAGATTTGCTGATGCTGTAATCTCACCGGGAGAAACAAAAACATACATTATAGCATTAGGCTATGGTAATTCAGAAGAAGAAATAGATAAGTTAGGGGAGAAATACCTTGACACAAAGGCTTTTGACAGCTTTCTTGAAGAAACTAAAAAATATTGGCAGGATAAAATCAATGTAAGTTACAATTCGGCAGACAGTGATTTTGATAACTGGATGCATTGGGTTAATTTCCAGCCTATGCTTAGAAGAATATATGGCTGTTCATTCCTTCCTCATCATGATTATGGAAAAGGTGGAAGAGGATGGAGAGATTTATGGCAGGATTGCCTTGCCCTTCTTATTATGGAGCCAAAGCAGGTACGTCAGATGTTAATTGACAACTTTGGAGGTGTAAGATTTGACGGAACCAATGCTACTATTATAGGTTCAAAGCAGGGTGAATTTATTGCTGACAGAAATAATATTGTAAGAGTGTGGATGGATCATGGAGCATGGCCATACTTAACTACAAGCCTTTATATGCAGCAAACCGGAGATATTGAATTTTTAAATGAAGAAAATACATATTTTAAGGATGCACAAATTGGAAGAGGTGAGCATAGGGATAACCTGTGGAGTGATGGTGAAGGCAATATGCAGTTATCAGAAGACGATACACCATACAGGGGAACTGTACTGGAACATTTGCTTATACAACACCTTACATCCTTCTACGATGTAGGAGAACATAACCATATCAGACTTCGTGGTGCTGATTGGAACGACGGTCTTGATATGGCTGAAAAACGTGGAGAAAGTGTTGCATTCACAGCGTTATATGGCGGAAATTTAAGAGATTTAGCAAAAGATATAATGACTCTTTCAAAGAAAACAGGAAAGGATACCATTTCTCTTGCAAAGGAGATTGAGGTTCTCTTAAATGCAGACAAGACAGTTTATGACAGCATAGATGAGAAACACAAAGTTCTAAATGCTTATTGTAATGCAGTGGGGCACAAGGTAAGTGGCGAAAAGGTATCAGTAGACTGTACAAAGCTTTGCAATGTGCTTAATGAAATGTCATCATGGATAGCAGACCATATTAGGAAGACTGAATGGATTACTAATAAAGAGGGAAATTCATGGTTTAACGGATATTATGATAATAGTGGAAATGCTGTTGAAGGTGATTTTTCATCAGGAGTAAGAATGATGCTTACAGGTCAGGTATTTGCCATTATGTCAGGTACTGCTACGGATGAGCAGGTGGCAAAAATTGTAAAATCGGCAGACGATTATCTTTATGATGGAGCAATTGGAGGCTACAGATTAAACACAAACTTTAATGAAGTTAAAACCGATCTGGGAAGAATGTTTGGTTTCGCATTTGGACATAAGGAAAATGGAGCAGTATTTTCACATATGGCAGTTATGTATGCCAATGCACTTTACAGAAGAGGTTTTGCAAAGGAAGGATATAAAGTAATAAATACCCTTTATAAACATTGTCACAACTATAGCGTAAGCTGTATTTATCCGGGAGTTCCAGAGTACGTAAACCAGAGAGGTCAGGGAATGTATCATTATCTTACAGGCTCAGCCAGCTGGTTGCTTCTTACGGTATTAAATAAAATGTACGGTATAAAAGGTGAACTTGGCAACCTTAAACTTCAGCCAAAACTTTTAAAGGAGCAGTTTAAGGATAACAAAGCAGGTGCATCCTGTCTGTTTGGTGGCGTAAACATTAATGTTATATATGAAAATCCGAAGGGACTTGATGCAGGTGAATATTCCGTAAAGGAAATATATATAAATAATGAAAAGTATGGCAATGGTGATGTTATTGCCAAAGAAGATATTAACAAATTAAATAAAGAGGTGCAAATTACAGCAGTTCTTGGTTAGGTAGGAAATAAAACGAAGGAAGTTCATTTTTTGTAAATGTTTCCTATCACTGGTCATTAATCAAAAGTTGATGGCAATACATATTAGCAAGAGGAGGAAATATAATGGAATGGGCAAGAGCAATTTGCTATTCAGGTTATCGTGAAGGGCAAAGTCCCAAAACCGGCACGTACCCTACATATGAGCAGATAAAAGAGGACATAAATATTTTATACAACATGGGATTTAAGTACATAAGAATGTATGACCCCATTGTATATTCGGAAATGACATGCCAGGTAATAAGGGATATGAAGTATGATATGCAGATGATGTTGGGTCCTGACCTTATATCGGAAGTTAATAATCCTAATTGTCCGTGGCTTAAGACAAATTATTCAGATGAAGAGTTAAAGGCAAGGGCAAAGAGAAATGATGCCAATATTGATGAATTAATAAGAATTGCCAATGAAAATTCTGACATTATTAATGTTGTATCAGTAGGGAATGAAAATACTCCTAAATGGGGAGCCAATACAGTTCCTGTGGAAAGACTTATTGAATTTGCCAAGAGGCTTAAGGCAGGAACGGGAAAACCGGTTACCTTCAATGAGGGAGCAATAGAATGGCAGGAATTAGGGAAACTGGCAAAGTATCTTGATATAATCAGTGTACATTCGTATCCTCTCTGGGGTGGCAATTCCGTGGAAGGTGGACTTAGGGAAAACAAAAAATGGTACAGACGCATGAAGGAATTGTATCCAGATAAGGAAATACTGTTCTCTGAAGTAGGCTGGGCAACAAGCAGTGTAGGATTTGCACAGATTAAAGAAGAGGATGCCAATGAAGAAAACCAGAAAAAATACATCGAGGAGTTTTGGAAATGGAGTGACAGTGAGAAAATAATTGCTTATATGTTTGAAGCTTTTGATGAACCGTGGAAAGGTGGAAATACTCCTGAAGAACCGGAGAAACACTGGGGAATGTATTTTGTGGACAGAACTCCTAAGCTGGTGCTTCAAAACTAAACAAGTAAAGACATTTGTCATTAAGTAATGATACCTAATATAATGTATAATAAGAAAAAGCTGTTGCGCTGATTTAAAAGTCGGCGTAATGGCTTTTTATGTTATAAAAACATTGGACTGTAATTATAAAAACGTTGCAAGCCATAGAAGATTTGAAATGTTTTTGCAAAATGGATAATATAATAACAAAACACAGTAAATAAAGATAAAAATATTTCAAATCAAGTATATTAATAGTATGAAAAGAGTTAAAAAACGCATAAAATACTTGTAAAAAATGCATAAAATAAAAAGCGTTTCAAACGTTTTAATCGTTGAAATGCACAAAAGACAATGCTATAATAATAACATCTTTAGTTTGTACGAGAAACTAAACGAGTATTAAAGAATTAAAGGAGGATAACGTTAATGAAATTTAACAAAACAGTTAAGAAGTTTTTAGCTTTTGCATTAAGTTTAGCCATGGTTGTATCATCATTGGTTATTAATGATGCAACAGCCAGGGCAGAAGGAGAGTTTGAAATCTCCCGGATAACATGGAGCGTAGAAGATAACGTTAAAATGTTTGACGTGGAATTTACTTCTGCTTATGATGGTGAAACAGCAAAGGATCCTTATATCTACTGCATTTATGTAGACCAGACGGATTCAGATCATTCCGCAATTAACTATTCGAATGAATGGAATTGGAAAAGCAATTTTCAATGGCTGAATGAAAATGGAGGAATGAACAACAATTACAAGTTTGACAAGGTATTTACAATTGCATCTGATTTTGCAGCCAATGGAAAGGCAGGTATATATCTTGCACAGGGAACACATACTGTGTATATTGTAGCATATTCAACAGTTGAAGATGCTCAGGCAGATACTAACCCTGTAAAAACAGCATCAAAGGGAATTACAGTTCCGGGAGAGGTAGAAACAACTACAGTACATGATGCAGACACAGTGGCAAACATTGAAATTACAAGTGTTGAGAAGGATGTTAATAACGGAATTACAGTAAAATGGGTACACCCTGAAGGTATGGATGGTTTAACACAGGAATTTTACATTGGAACTCCGGACTCAGTTATTGAAGATGAAAAGCATTGGGCAAAGAACGGTACAAATAATTACATCTGGGGAGTTGCAAAAGGCAGAACAGATGTTGATAATGTTGTAGCTTCAAAGGATGATTCAATTAAAGTTGAAAATGGTGGTGACTATGTAGTTAGAATAATATATAAAGATGCTACAGGAGCCATAGTTGCAAGAGGAACTACAGAACCTGTTCATTTTGAAAAGTATGTTAATAATGAAATGAATGTATTTCAGGAGAGAAATGAAGGCTTAACAGCATTTCTTAAATGGACAAAGGTTACAGGAGCAGCTTCATATGCACTTTATGATGCTGAAGGAAATGAAATAAAGAAAGATATTGTTGCTGACTGGGTGGATGTTGTACTTGCTGATTATGATACAGAATTCACATATACCATCAAAGCATTTGACAGCCAGGGCAATGAAATAGAAGTTACAAAGAATACAGTAAATGCAAAGGTTTCAACACAGCCTGAAACTACAGAAGCTCCGACGGAAGCACCAACAGAAGCTCCTACAGTTAATCCTGGTTCAGAGATTAAATTAGACAAGGAATTTAATGAAGAAGGAACATTTGATTTAGGTGGTTATAAAATCTATTTGGGAACCAGCTGGAATGCTTCAACTGCTAAGGCAGGAATCGATGAAAAAGATGCAAAGCATGTTATAGTTCAGCAGACAAACAGCAACTGGAATGATGCATGGGGATTACAGGTTATTAAGAAATTTTATAATTTAACACCTAATGCTACATACACAGTTGAATGGAACATAGTTGCAGCATCTAATGATGGAAACGTAATGGTAACAAACAACAAAGCTAAAATTCAATTAAATGGAGGAGCACAGACATTAACAGGAACATTTACAGTTGACGGAGAAGGAAAAGGCGAATTTGTAGTAGGAATGGGTTGGGTAGGTCTGACCAATCCTATAGAATTTTTCACCCCTGTTGTAAAGGATGCAGAAGGAAATGTTTTAGATGACAGCAAGATTGATACACCTGCTGAAAAGCCGACAGAAGCTCCTACGGAAACTCCAACAGAGGCACCGACTGAAGCACCAACAGAGGCACCGACTGAAGCACCAACAGAGGCTCCTACAGCAGCCCCAACAGAAAAGCCAACGGAGGCTCCTACAGCAGCTCCAACAGAAAAGCCAACGGAGGCACCTACAGCAGCTCCAACAGAAAAGCCAACACAGAAGCCGACAGTAGCACCTACAACAGCTAAGGTAAAAGTTGGAACAGCCAAAGTAAAATCAGCTTCAAAGAAGAAAGCTTCAGCTAAGGCAAAAATTTCTCTTAAGAAAGTAAAGGGAGCAACAAAATATCAGGTACAGATTTCTACATCAAAGAACTTTAAGAAGGTACTTGTAAAGAAAACAGTAAAGAAGTTGTCATTTACAGTTAAGAGCAGCAAAATAAAGAATAAAAAGAAATTATATGTAAGAGCAAAGGCTATTAAGGTGGTAGGAAAGAAGTCTTACACAGGAAAATGGTCAAAAGCTAAAAAGGTTAAAGTAAAATAAACTAAGAACATATATAAGGTCATCATGCAGGTGGAATTATTTGCCGGTGTGATGACCTTTCTTTATATGACTTACAGATGGGAAAACTTTGATATTAAATTACATTCTTTAAGGACAAAAAACATAAAAAAATATATAAAAATGATACCTTTATAAAAAAACACACCTAATCGGTTTTTACCTAATATGCTAGAATGAAAACAAGGTGATTGAATGAAAAAAAGGAGGAACATCATCTGAAAAAAGTTGAGTTATAGAAAGGAGTATATGATGAAATTAAGTAATTCAATGAAAAAGTTTTTTGCTTATGTTTGTGCCATAGCTATGGTTGTCAGTTCGATGACATTTTATGGACAGACATCGGTTAAGGCAAAGGGAAGCGTTGCTGTAGATGGAAAAGTTTACACAGTTACAGACGGCGATGCTACTATTGCAGGATTTACATGTCAGGGAATATTTGACAAGGCAAGAATCCATTTTGCATGGGGTACAGAAGTAGATGCTGCTTCTATTACAACAACAGTAGATGGAAAAAGTGTAAAAATTGACGGAACAAATGCCCATGGTATGTTTATTCCTTTATCAGAGGTAAGCACATTGGCAGTGGGAGAATATCAGATAGTTGTTAGCGCAACAGCTACAGAAAATTCAGCTACTGTTACAGGAAATGCAACATTAAAAATAGAAGATGAAGGGGAAACAACAACAAGAGATCCTTCAGTAAAGGTTTGGATAGACTTAGGGGATGGATTCTCATATGACGATTCAACAACAGCAACAGTTAATAATATTCAGCAGCCGGATTGGTCGCCTGAAAAAGGTATATATGTAAATGTACCGGCAGGAATCAGCTCAGTTGCAGTTAATGGAAAAACAGGTGATGAAGTTACAAAAATTCAGGGAGCAGGAGTTATTGTTTTCCTTTCAGCGATGACAAAGAAAACAAACACTGTTGAAATTGAATATGCAGGTGGAACAGCAACTGTTATTATAAAAAATGAAAATGGAACAGATGATGGTGATACACCAACAGTTACACCTACAGAAAAACCAACAGAAGCACCAACAGTTGCTCCGACAGACGTACCTACAGAAAATCCGACGGAAGCACCAACAGCTGATCCAACACAGGCACCAACAGAAGAGTCAACAGCAGCTCCTGGTTCAGAGATTAAATTAGACAAGGAATTTAATGAAGAAGGAACATTTGATTTAGGTGGTTATAAAATCTATTTGGGAACCAGCTGGAATGCTTCAACTGCTAAGGCAGGAATCGATGAAAAAGATGCAAAGCATGTTATAGTTCAGCAGACAAACAGCAACTGGAATGATGCATGGGGATTACAGGTTATTAAGAAATTTTATAATTTAACACCTAATGCTACATACACAGTTGAATGGAACATAGTTGCAGCATCTAATGATGGAAACGTAATGGTAACAAACAACAAAGCTAAAATTCAATTAAATGGAGGAGCACAGACATTAACAGGAACATTTACAGCTGACGGAGAAGGAAAAGGCGAATTTGTAGTAGGAATGGGTTGGGTAGGTCTGACCAATCCTATAGAATTTTTCACCCCTGTTGTAAAGGATGCAGAAGGAAATGTTTTAGATGACAGCAAGATTGATACACCTGCTGAAAAGCCGACAGAAGCTCCTACGGAAACTCCAACAGAGGCACCGACTGAAGCACCAACAGAGGCACCGACTGAAGCACCAACAGAGGCTCCTACAGCAGCCCCAACAGAAAAGCCAACGGAGGCACCTACAGCAGCTCCAACAGAAAAGCCAACGGAGGCACCTACAGCAGCTCCAACAGAAAAGCCAACACAGAAGCCGACAGTAGCACCTACAACAGCTAAGGTAAAAGTTGGAACAGCCAAAGTAAAATCAGCTTCAAAGAAGAAAGCTTCAGCTAAGGCAAAAATTTCTCTTAAGAAAGTAAAGGGAGCAACAAAATATCAGGTACAGATTTCTACATCAAAGAACTTTAAGAAGGTACTTGTAAAGAAAACAGTAAAGAAGTTGTCATTTACAGTTAAGAGCAGCAAAATAAAGAATAAAAAGAAATTATATGTAAGAGCAAAGGCTATTAAGGTGGTAGGAAAGAAGTCTTACACAGGAAAATGGTCAAAAGCTAAAAAGGTTAAAGTTAAATAACTGAAATAGTTTCTTTACATAAAAACGGAGGTGGGTTTCTGCCTCTGTTTTTTTGTCGGAGAAAATCTGATTAGCAGTAATTCTTTAGTGGATTTGGACAATATATATAATGATAATATGGTAAAAATATACCTTGTTATTTAAATTCCATAATGGTAGAATGAATGTGATTATTTTGAACAGATAGGAAACTAAACGAACGAAGTTCGCTTATAGACATGTTTCCGATAAAATGCCGCTGACCGGAGGGAGGAGGCACTACATATTTTACAGGAGGGAAAGAATGAGGAAGACAATTGCGATATTATGTGCAGTTACCGTATTGGCAGGTTCAATGCCGGCTATGGCAGATTATACAGCCAAAGCAGTGGAAACAGAAACTGAAACAGAATTTAATGGTGATATTATAAAGAATCCATGGGGAGAATTGTTTACGGAGACAGAAGCCCCAACTACAGAAGCCCCTACACCTGGTGAAACAACAACTTCTGGTAAGCCGGAAGTTACTACCAAGTACGATACAGATAAAATTGATCCTGGAAGTCTTACATATGAGGATTTAATATGTGCAGAAAATTCGGATTTTAAAATAGGTTATTCAATAGTAAAATCAACTATTACAGGGGCGTCATTCTGGTACGGAGATGTAGGAACAACTTTACAGATTTCATTTTATGACCCTAAGGGTGAAGGTGCCAATGCAGATGTAACAATTAATGGACAGGCTCCGGCAGATGGTGTAATTACTATGTTAGGCACAGGCATTATTAAGTTAAATCCAACATTATTACCTGATAATGCATATACAATAGTTAAGATTAAACTTGAAACAGAGGGAGAACTTATATTTGTTATTAAAAGAGGAAATCCTTCAGAGGCACCAACGGAAGCACCTACAGTAACGCCAACGGAAGCCCCAACAGTGGCACCGACGGAAGCCCCAACAGTAACGCCAACGGAAGCCCCAACAGTGGCACCGACGGAAGCACCTACAGTGGCACCGACGGAAGCACCTACAGTGGCACCGACGGAAGCCCCAACAGAGGCACCAACGGAAGCACCAACAGTAGTACCGACAGACAAACCAACGGTAGTTCCAACAAATAAGCCGACAGTAAAGCCTACACAGCAGGCAACTACTAAGAAGGTTACAGTAAAGAGAGTAAAGGTTAAATCTGCTTCAAAGAAAAAAGTATCTGCAAAAGTAAAAATATCCCTTAAGAAAGTAAAGGGAGCAAAGAAATATAAAGTACAGGTTTCAACATCAAAGAAGTTTAAAAAAGTTCTTGTAAAGAAAACTGTTAAGAAAGCAAAATTTACTATAAAAAGCAGAAAATTAAAGAATAAGAAAAAATTATATGTAAGAGCAAAAGCTGTTAAAGTTGTAAACAAAAAAGTATACACAGGAAAATGGTCAAAGGCTAAGAGAGTAAAAATTAAGAAATAAACAGGAGGATTAGTAATAGAATGAAATTGTATAAGAAAATAGCAATGTATGCATTAGTTGCAACTTTATCCTTAGGAACATTTGGAGTGTTATCTTTAAGTGCCAAAGGAGCAAATGGCGACTATGATGGAGATATAATAACAAATCCGTGGCATGAATTATTCACCACAACATCCAATACAGGAGACTTGCCGGTAGATGAAACCACAACACATAACAGAGGAGACTTACCAACAGTTGTACCTACAAAAAACAACAATCAGGCAACCACTAAAAAGAATGATACAAAAGTTAAGGTTAAGGCAACTGCTGTAAAATCAGCTAAGAAATCTAAAAAGGCAGCTAAGATTAAAATATCTCTTAAAAAAGTAAAGGGAGCAACAAAATATCAGGTTCAGATTTCAAAAAGCAAAAAATTCAAAAAAGTTGTTTTGAAGAAGACAGTAAAGAAAACAAGTTTTACACTAAAGAGCAAAAAATTAAAGAACAAAAAGAAATTGTATGTAAGAGCAAGAGCTTTGAAGAAAGTCGGAAAGAAGACATACACAAGCAAATGGTCTAAAGTGAAAAAAGTGAAAATAAAAAAGTAATGAAAATCGTACCTTGAAGTATGTTAATAACAACTACATAGAAAAAGATTATGATTGGGTAAATACAATCGTAAAATAAAGTAAAATCTCCCTTCCGAAAAAGAACAGATATTTTCGGAGGGGAAGTTTTTTTTAGAATAGGTAAGCAAATTTCATATTACATTGAGTATTAAATTGTAAAATGTTAATCTATAAAAAAGAATGTAAATAGGAGGGGGCATATGTTTAAAAAGGTTATGTCATTGCTTACTGCTGTAGCTGTTATAATAGCAGGAATACAGTTTACACCGGCTAATAAAGTCAATGCGGCGGTAACATCATCAGGGGGAAGCGGATCATGGAAATTAGTATGGTCTGAGGATTTCAACGGAAATGTAGGAAGTGGCGTTGATACTTCTGTATGGAATTATGATACCGGAAACAGCGGATGGGGAAATAACGAAATTCAGAATTACACAACAAGTACAAATAACGTTTATATTGCAGATACATCATGGGATTCGGAGTCTAGTGACGGCAGATGTCTTGCAATTAAGGCACAGAGAGAAAATGGACAGATTACATCAGGAAGACTGACAACAAAGGGAAAGCAGTTTGCAAGATACGGAAAAATTGAGTGCAAAATGCGAGTTCAAAATGGCAGTCAGTCAGGAGTGTGGCCTGCATTCTGGATGATGGGTGAAAATGGAAACTGGCCTAATTGTGGCGAAATTGACATTATGGAACACAGAAACACGGAAAACACTGCAATTGGTACATTACATTGGAATCCGGGTACTTCATTATGGGATTCATATAATCATGTGTATGCAGGAAGTGAAACAAACGGTCAGTTTGGTTACATAGGAAGTATTGAACAGTGGCACAGATATTCAGTGGAATGGTATGGAGATGTAATGAAATGGTTTGTAGATGATACATGCTATGAAACCATGAGTATTTCAAGTGCAGCAATGGAAGAATTTCAGCGAAATCATTATATTTTGTTAAACCTTGCCATTGGAGGTCCAAATACACCGTTTACCCAGTATCAGACTGTAAGTGACAGCTTTTCCAATGCGATTATGTACGTTGACTACGTAAGAGTATATCAGGGTTCAGATTCTGACTTTGTAATAAATAAAAAGACAGAAAACGTTACTCAGCCTACACAGGTAGATGACGGATACACAACATGTGCATCAGATAATACTGTAAACCTTGGAAGCTGGAATTACTATGTAGGTTCATCTTGGGCAGGAACTGCAGCAAGATATAAAGGTGGTTCAGACTTAAATGATTTTTCATTGAAAGTTACGGCAAGCGGCGGACAGGAATGGGGAATGAATGCCCATACAAAGAAATTAAGTGTTACACCGGGACACACATATTCATATAGTGTAACAGTTAATTCCAATCAGGCAGGAGCTTCGGTCTTCATGAAGGATGAAGTTGGAGATATTAATTTTGGCACAAAAACATTAGTATCAGGAGATAATGTTTATTCAGGAACATTTAAACCTACCAATGACACGGTACAGTTTATGTTTGATTTAGGAAAAGTTGCCGCAGGAACTACATTAAACTTTAAGAATGTAACTCTTACGGATACTACTCCTTCAGTAATTGAAACAACGAAAGCACCTGAACCGACAACTGTTAAGCCGGTTACAGGTGATGAAGAATGGATAACAGTAGACAATTCAAATAACATGTATTCATATGCAAGTGCAGATAACATTACTGTTGTAAATGTACAGCACCCGGGATTTGCCAATGCAGATGGAATATACATGAGTACAAAGGTAGCCATAGGTTACGTTACAATTAATGGAAATAAAGTAGGAAATGAATCAGTGGCAATTGACGGTGCAGGAGCGGTTGTATATTTAACAGCACTTTCAGGGACATCAACAGTGGCATATTATGCACAGGATGGAACTTTACTGGGAAGCGTTAACATTAAAAAGAATGAAACCGTACCTGAAACAACTGAGGCTGTAACAGAAGCTACTACAGAGAGGGAAACTCATGACATGAGTAAAGACCCGGACGATATATCAAGAATTTATGTAGTTACAGATGATGCTAATCCAACAATCACAAAGGAAAGTAAAACACCGGGTACAATAACCGTTATAGGTGGAGAAGACGGTGTGAATTCCGTAAGTGATACAGGAACAATTAAATTAAGAGGAAATTCAACATCTTTGGCAGATAAAGCCGCTTACAATATATCCTTTAGTTCTAAGCAGACATTATTTAGTGGTGCTAAGGCAGCTAAAAAGTGGTGCCTTTTGGCAAATGCATTTGATAAGACCCTTATCAGAAATAAACTTGCAATGGAACTTGGAAAAGAATTGGGAATGGTGGCAACACCGGAGGAACATTATGCAGACCTATACATTAACGGACAGCTTAAGGGAACATATCTGGTAAGTGAGCCGGCAGACAATGGAAGATCAGGAGTTTCTTATGATGAAACAAATGATAAGGAAATGATGTTTGAGTTAGAGGCTGACAGAGAAGAAGCAGGAGCTACATATTATACAACAAATCTTGGTGTAAGATTCGTAGTGGAGGATCCGGAAGGCTTAGGAACAGACACTGCTAAGTATTCAAACTGGGTGAACACATTATCAGCTTTTGAAACGGCATTAACCGATACGTCTTCAGACAAAGTGTTAGACTGCATAAATGTAGATTCATTTGTGGATATGTATATTGTAAATGAATTATTTAACACGGTTGATTTTGGTTACAGTTCAGTTAAGTTCTATACAAAGGAAGATGCAAAGGGAAATACAATTATATATGCAGGGCCTTTGTGGGATTTTGATTTGTCATCAGGAAATTCATCTGTGGAAGAATGTAGAAAGACAGATGCTTTCAGATGTCAGCAGGTAAATACGTGGTTTGGATACTTAATGAAGAATAGTACCTTTAAAAATAAGGTTATTTCAAAATTTAGGTCAATGCAGCCACAGATTCAGAATCTTTACAGCGAAAATTCTTTAGGAATTAGCAGAATAAATGCTAACTTGAATTATATGGGAAAATCAAAAGACAGAAACTATTCGGCAATAAGTGAAGGCGGTGCAGGCTGGAGCCAATCAACACCGGATTCGGCTGAATACAAATATTACCCATATGGATATAGTACATTGTCACCATACATTAATTATACATATGATGAACATGTTGAATATCTCACTAACTGGTTAGAAACAAGAAATAAATGGATGTGCAGCCAGTGGAATATTAATTATAATACAGCGGGAAGTGAAACAATCAGTACAGACATTGATATTACAGGATATCAGATGACCTCTTCATTAAACGGCATAGCAGGAAATATGGGTATGCGTGTTGTGTATGAGGTAGAGCCTACAGTTAATGGAAAGGAAGTTTCCGAAAAAGGACTTATTTACGGACTGGTTTATGGAAACAATCCAATAAGTGAATCAGATTTAACATATGATTCATCCAGCGATTACGTAAAGAGATATATGGCTACCGATGCAGGAAAGTCAAGTGTTCAGTTAGGAGATTCAGAAACAGCATCATACTATGTAATGACAATGAGCTGTGATGCAGGAGATGGAACAGATAATGTAACAGCTAATGCATTTACTGCTAAATACTATGTAAGAGCATATGCAAAGTTAGCAGATGGCTCCATAGTTTACAGTAATGTGGATTCATATACTGTATACGATATTGCAGATTATATTTATCAGAATCAGTTAGTAAGCAACAAGTCTTCATATGACTATTTATATACTAAAATATTGAAATATGTAAACAGCAGTTATAAAGAGGGAGATTACGACTGGGGAAACATAGTGGTAAAATAAATGGCACACAAATAGTACATAAAGAGCTAAATACGAAGGAGGGTATTTGGCTCTTTTAAAATAAAAAAAGGAGGTACAAAATGAATAAGTTTAAGAAATTTATTTCATTATTGCTTGTTGCAACCATGATTGTTACATTTTGCCCTAATGTTAGCATAGGACAAAGTGTTGAAGTAAAAGCCGCAACTTCAGGAATAACTAATGGTGCAACTTACACAATTGTATCTGCATATAATGGAAAGGCAATAACCCAGACTGACCTTTCAACATTTTATGCAAATTGCGTAGTTTGGAATACAGATGCAATGAGTAATTTAGCAAGATGGACATTAAAGGAAACGGGAGATTATTACAATATTACCAATGCAGTATCCGGTAAGAGCATAAAAATAACCGGAAAAAATAATGGGGATAATATGGATTTAAACGGTAATGATAATTCTGATAACTACAGATGGAAACTGGTGCCTATTACATCAGGAACCTATGCAGGATGTTATTATATTGTTTCAGCGGTAAAGAATGATAGCGGTGAGGAAGAATATGCTGAAATTATTAGTGACGATGATAAAAAGGATACCGACGGTGCCCAGGTCAGATTATGGACAAAGGCAAAAAGCGTAGATTATGAGCCACGTCAGATATGGAGAATCCAGAAAAGTGACGTGGAGGATGCAACCTTTACAGAGGCAATGGCTGATAAGGCATTAGAGGCATTTAAAAATAAGTATTATGTAAAAAATTCAACCACAGGATATAACAGTTTAGGTGGCGGTTTCTGGGGAATTGCCGAAGTTATGGAAGCTATGCTTGATGGTTATGAAACTACAGGTAAATCTATTTATAAAGAAATGTTTCAAAATACATATAAAGATTTCATAGCAAGAAACGGAGATTACTGGTCAAATAATGATTTTAATGATGATATAGCCTGGGCTGTACTTGATTCAGTAAGAGCATATTTATTATTTGGAGACCAGAGTTACTTAGATATTGCAAAGAAAAACTGGGACTTTATGTATAAAAGAGGAACAGAAGGAAGAACAGACGGACTTATCAGATGGTCTCATGAAAGCGGAAGAGGTGACGGAACCACATCATGTATTAATGGTCCTGCCACAGTAGGAGCTTGTTATCTTGCAATTGCAACAGGTGATGAAAGTTACTATACCAAGGCAAAAAGCGTATTTGATGCATGGAGAAACAGTTCATTGTATGTAAGAGAAGGTGATGATGCAGGACATGTATGGGATAGTCCAGGAAACAACTGGCGTTCTACATATAATCAGGGAACTTTCCTTGGAGCTGCAATTATGCTTTATGAAAAATATGGAACACAGCAGTATTATGATGATGCATGTAATGTAATGGCAAATACGGTAAAAGGCCTTTGTTACAATAATATTCTTAAGGAAGAGAACACAAACTCCGGTGACCTTTCAGGTATGCGTGGTATCCTTATGAGATATATGAGAAAGTTCATTGTAGATTTTAATAAAGGCGAGTATCTTTCATTCTTTAAGGACAATGCAAAAGTAGCATGGATGAATAGTAATTCAAAGGGAATTATGCAGTGTTCATGGCAGAAAAAGGCAGCAGAAGATGCTACATGGGATTCTTTTGCAGCATATAATGCTATTTCACTTATGGCAAATATTCCTACATATGCAGATAGTTTAGAGAGAGATGCATATTCAAATATTGAAGCGGAAGATTTGGATTACTGTAAGGGACTTATTTCAGAAAATTCCAGTGGAACTAGTGGTGGCAGAAGTTTAGGAGGCGTAATGAACGGAAACTATGCTGCTTACTATAACATTGATTTTGGAGATGCAGGAGCATCAAAGTTGACTTTCAAGTATTCAAGAAGTACCGAAAAAGAAGGTGCAAATGGAACCATTGAATTTAGACTGGGAAGTACAACAGGTCCTCTTATAGCAAAGGCAAGTATTGAAAATACGGGAACATGGCAGAATTGGAAAGAAGTTACAATTGATACGGCACGTATTACAGGAGTACAAAATGTATATGTAGTATTTAAGGCGGATACTACTCATGTTTGCAATTTTGACTATTTTAAATTTGCAAAGGCAACAAATGATGACCAGGGATACTTTTTCTTAAAGTCAGATTCATCTAATCAGTATGCAAAGTGTAAAAATGGAAGCAGCGATACAACAATTGTGGCGTCCAGCGACAAGAGAGATGAAGGGGAACAGTTTAAGATAATTAAGAACAGTGACGGAACAGTTTCCTTTAAGTCATTAATATCCGGAAAATATATATGCATGGTAAGTGAAGGTTCATATCTTACTGCAAGTACATCAGCAATTTATAACGGAGAAAAGTTCGTTATAGAAAGATATGCATCAGATACAAGTAAGAGTAAACAGTTTGCCATTAAATCCATTGCCAATGGAAAATATCTGGCAGTTGATCCAAGTGGAGATAAGGCAATTCTTTCAACTTCCGACAGTATAGGAGGTTCATGGGAGACATTCCATATGGAAACTGTAAACGGTGAATGGATAGTACCGGATGGAACTATTTTGGTAGACAGCGCATATAAAGATGCATTCTCAAAAATAGAAGCTGAGAAAACAGACGATTTCAACGGAACAATTAATTATGATACATACCTTGGAAATACCAATGATGGAGAGTGGGCAAGATACGATAGTGTAAGATTTACTAAAACTGCAAAGAGCATCATAATGAGATATTCAGTAAGAGGTAAGATTGCTACCGGAAAGGTTTCATTGTATTTAGACAGTTTAGACGGAACACCTGTCGGTGAATTTTATCTTACAGAAACAGCTGAGGACAGTTGGGATGCATATGTTGAAAAACAGTTTGCGCTGAAAACTGAAATAAGCGCCGGAGTACATAATGTATATCTTAAATTTACACCGGACAGTGGAAAGACACATGTAGGAAATATTGACTATTTCTTATTTAGCGATGAAGCTTATGTGGAACCGACTATGGAAAGTGGAAGCATTAAAATAGAAGGATATCAGATAAGTGCTACCCGCAAAGGCAGCAGGGTTGTCGGTTCAGTAGAACCGACAATAGACGGAAAGAATGTTGTAGGATGGGGATTAATTTACGGAGTAAATAAAGCAGGTGGAAACACCTTTAATATCTCTGATGATGATATGCGTGTAAACAGTGACAGTAAGTATGTTGCAGCTTTAGATTCCACATCGCAGGGAACAACAGATACTGTATTTGGAAGCTCAGACACAGCTACATATTTTGTAAGGACAACGTTATTTGGTTCATTTACTTCGGTAGAGTATTCGGCAGAATACAAAATCAGAGCCTATGCAAAATTGTCAGACGGAACTTACAGATACAGCACTGTTAAGAGTTATTCAGTATATGATATTGCAGATGTTTTGTATAAGAATGTTAAGATGAATACAATCACTGCACATGAGTATCTTTACAACAGCATTTTGAAAGTTGTAAATCCAAATTATGCTGAGGTTGATTACAGCTGGGGAAATGATTTAGTAGGAACAAATTAAAATTTAATATAATTTAATGAAGCTGCCATACGGGATAACATCAAAGCCGGTATGGCAGTTTTTTTCTGATTTAGTTTACAAACTATCTTAATAGAGTTGAACGTTAAACCTAAAAAACGAATAAAAACACATAAAAAAAAGGACACCTGAAATAAAAAAATGTCACTCTAAATAATAAAAAATTAAGTTTATAATTAACATGTATAAATGTTTGCCATAGGCAGATAACAAATTTGGATCATTAAAGGAGGGAAAAAAGTGAAAGGATTAAAAAGGGTAAAAACATTTTTAACGTTGTTCCTTTCAGTCTGTATGGTATTCACATCAGTAACACCAACAGATTTAACTAAAGTCTTTGCAGAAGATGTAAAGACCACAGTGTATTTTTACAATGCTTCAAATTGGAGTGGAGTAGGAATACATGGGTACAATGACAGTGTAAGCGGTCAGTACACAGGAGACTGGAACACGACATTTATGGAAAAGGATGGAGATACAGGCTGGTATAAATATGAAATTAATGCAGATGTATCTAAAAATTATATTGATGTTATATTCTTTGATAAGGGTGACCCGGAAGGAGATCATGCTACACATAGAAGCCTATGTAAGGTAAATGACAGAGAGTATGTTTATTTTTCCATGAATGGTGCCAAGTATTGTTCTAAGCTTGCAACAGAGGTGGCTTTAGGAAAGGTAGGAAGTTCCAAGGTTAAGAATGCTTTTTCAGGAACAAAAATAGCAGGTAATGTTATTGAGGCAGAGGACAATGACGATAAACATGCAGATATTAATAATGAAACAAACACAGATTACGGTCAAAGTGGTACAGGAAATATAGCCCATGTAAATGACGGAACCTGGACTATGTATAATGTTAACTTTAACCGTGCAGCTTCAAAGTTTACAATAAGATATTCTGCAAAAAGTACAGTTGCAGGGGGAACTGTCAATGTATATTTAGACAGTATGGACAGCACACCTGTGGCAACTGTTGAAGTAACAGAGACAGGCTCAGAATGGAGTAATTTTGTATATAAAACAGTAGATGCCAACATACCGTCAGGTATTCATCAGGTGTACCTTAAATATTCCACATCTAAGGACTGGTGTGCTAATGTAGATTGTTTTTATTTTGAATCACCTTATGTGGATGCAGTAGGAACTCATGAAATAGAAAATGCTCATGAGACAATTTTAGGTCCGGCTAATGGCAGGGAAGTAAGTAGTAGTGGTAATTTCTCAAATGGAGCAGCCATTGGAGGTTTAAATACATGGGAGGCAGATGGCAGAGCCTACACTACCACATATGTTAATGCCAAAAATGCAGGTACATACACATTTAAATTAAAGTATTCATTAGAATGTGGAAAGGACACAAGAATTGATTATAGGATAAATGGTGATACTGACAGAGATTGGAGATCATGGACTTTAAAAGACCACAGTTCTTCATGGGATGAGGTAAAGGAATTTACAACTACGGTTTCACTTAAAAAGGGAATAAATGCCATTGATATTACAGGAGCCGTTAATACCGGTACTGATTGGAAATGGGTACGTTTAGATAACTTTGAACTTTCATATGTTTCTGAAAATAATTACAGCAAAAAAGCTTTCAGTTCAAGGGAAAATGTAGAATTAAACGGAGTACAGTTAGATGCAGGCCCTAAATCCTCAGGCAACATTGGAGGAGATGAAGGGGGAAAACTTACAGGTATAAAAGGCGAAGGATATGCAGAATATGATGTATATTTTGACAGAAAGGCATCAGGAGTAACCCTGTCATATTCTGTTGCAACGGATTGTGGTGGAACTGTTGAAATGTATGTGGATTCCATGAGTGGAGCACCGGTTACAACCTTTGACTGTAACGACACTACAGGAGGTTGGAGCGCTTATGTAACCAAAACGGTGGATGTAAATATACCTGATGGAAACCATAAAATTTACTTTAAGGTAATACCTAGAATTGCCAACAGTTATTCAGTAAACCTGGGATGGTTTAAGTTTGCATATACTCCGGAAGAAATGAATATAAGACATGAAGCAGAAAATGCCCATGCATATACTAAAGGTTCGGCATCAGGTGAATATAGCCTTGAAGTATTTTCAAATTATTCAGGAAAAACAGCTATAGGTGGCATGAATACATGGCCAAAGGACGGACGTGCATATCTTACACAGTATGTAAATGTAAAAGAAGATGGTTGTTATAACATAGTTGTGGGATACGCAAATGGTGGAGAATACGATACCAACATTGATGTTCGTGTAAACAGTTCTGATGATAGTGCATGGAAAAGTATTTCTGCACCAAAGACAGGTGGCTGGAACAGTGTAGGTGAAATAAAAGCAACTGTAGAATTAAAAGCAGGAGTTAATTATATTGATATTACCGGTGCTTCAAATATCTTGTACAACAAAGATAATGCATGGCAGCAGGTAAATATTGATTACTTTGACATAGAGGATGACAACATTGCCAAAGGAAAAAAGGCATACGCTGAAAGTGAACAAAAAGAGGGCGAAACAGTTTATCCGGCAGATAATGCAGTTGATGGAGACAGTTCTACAAGATGGGCAAATAATAACGAAGGCGGATGGATTTATGTAGATTTAGAAAGCCTTTATGAAATAGAACGTGTAGAGGTATTGTTTGAAACAGCATATGCAAAGAGTTTTGAAATACAGACTTCAAAGGATGGAAAAACATGGGTTACATCAAAAACAGTTTCATCGGAGGATTTTATAGGGGATAAAAATATTAAAAATGACGGGACTTATAATGGAAAAGTATTGTACACATCAAAAGACACATGCCTTGGAAAGGCAAGATATGTAAGAATTAAAGCTAATGAAATGAATTCTTATCATAAGAAAATGTCTATATATGAGTTAAAGGTATATGGTACAAAAGTTCCGGGTTATCTGACAGATGTGGCAGTAAATAAGGATATAACATGTGATAGTGCAAGTACCGTAAATCCTGCAAAGTATGCTACAGATGGAAAAGATACAACTAAATGGACAGCAGGCAGCACACACCCTGAATATACAATTGATTTAGGCAGGGAATATGGATTACGCAGTATAGATTTAAAGTATTCTAATGCTTATGCTAAGTCATTTAAAATTGCAACATCTAATGATGGAACAAATTGGAAGGATTTAAAAAATGTTTCTCAATGGACTGAGCCGGGTAGTGCATCAGGATTAGGTGGAGACAAGATATTAGGATATAGTTTTCATTTTGATGAGGTTAAAGCACGGTATGTTAAACTGTACGTTGATGAATGTGCAGACACCTCCCTTGGAATATCATTATATGAATTTGAAGTTTGGGCTAAGGATAATCAGAAGTCTGATTATTGGAATGAAGTAGGCAGCAAATCCCTTGGTGTTTACCCTGTATCAAAATTACAGGATACAAAATACGAAAATTCAGTAAGTGATACATATCCTTTAGGCGTTATAGATTCATCCCTTGTAACAGGAGATATCCTGTTATCAGGTGACACATATGAGGTTGTGTATGATTCAGGCAACAGAAATGTGTTCTTCTATGTTAATCCAAGAGACATAAACGTAGATTACGACAAGCAGGAAGTATTCTGGTCTAATGGTAATAGCGGAGCATCTCTGTGGGGAGCTGACAACCACGATGAAAATATTGCAAAATATATTGCAAAACAACAGGCAACGGTACAATATCAGTTACCGGAAAATTTGGATTTTGGTGACAGTGATTATGTAACTACACAGATTGGATGCAGAATATATAATCGTTCGGATATTGGAACTGACGGATATCCTGTAAGTGGAGCAAAACCGGTATTTTCAATAAAATTTAATCTTAAAATACTAAACTCCCATGGAATTTACATTGAGGATTCAATTATGAAAAATGGTACCCTTAATGTAAAGAATGCAGGTTCAGATACAACTTATTCATGGGAAAAAAGTGAAGATGGTAAAAATTGGCAGACAGTATCAGAAAAGAGAAAAGATGTACAGGTTATAAGTAATAATGGAGCGAGGGTAAATGTTGCTGATGACTTAGGTGGAGGATACTACTATAGAGTTAAAGCCGAAAATGGCAAGTGGTCACAGCCTTATCATGTTCAGTATTATAACGATGTTCAAAACGGTGATTTTGAGTTTCCTGCAATGTTTTCACATGATGAGGAAAAAGATAAGTCAATGGATGCAAGATTCCCATATAACTCAAATGGTGATGAGCAGCAGTATCCTAACGGATTTGACGGATTATTCTGGAAAACAACAGGACCGGGATATTACAACACCCGTAACCGCCATAAAACAACTCATGATATTGAAATTGTAAATGGAAGAAACTTAAGAACTGACAGTGAGACAAAACAGCAGGTCGGATTCTCGGTTTCACAAAAAGATATGTATGGTGATAATTCCCATGGCGACCAGTTCGCAGAATTAAACTGTGAGGAACAGGGAGCATTATATCAGGATATACTTACAACACCGGGTTCAGAATGTTACTGGGATTTAGACCATGCAGCAAGAAGGGTATCAAATGGAGCAACAAACTCCATGCTTGTTGTGGCAATGTCTACTAATGATGCCTTAAATTACACAAAGGATACTGAAATTGAAAAAATTGTTACTGCTGCTACAAATCAGGGAGTTACAGATGCAGTATCAACTGAATACGAGAACGGAAAGGTAATTACTTTAGATAATGGAGTACAGGCTACAGTTTGGAAAGTTACCAGCACCGCTACAGCAGGTGAGTGGAAACATAATAGTGGTAAATATACAGTACCTGTTGCTGACAAGAACTATTTAACAAGATTTTTCTTTGTATCTATTGATGGTACAGATGGAAACAGAACAATAGGTAACCTTCTTGACAATGTAACTTTTGAACAGAAGAAGCAGTACAAGATTAAGTATGTTGTAAACGGGGAAGAAGTATATACAACAACAGGTATTGTTGCCCCTTATGACAGAGTAGACATACCGGATACTCTTCCGGAAGATGTTAAGGATAGTGATGGAAATCACATTAATCTTTCAGAATACACGTTAAAAGAAAGCAACATATTAAAATATAAGAGGGATTCAGAAGGAAACATTATATATGATGGAACAACTCCTCGTACAGAAGAAAAGGGATATTACATTGATAATAATGACAGAAGATTTACTGTAGCGTATGACCATGATACATTAATTCTTTACTATCAAAGTGGAATAGTTACCCTTACCAAAAGAGTGGAGGGACTGACGGAAATACCTGATGATTATAAGGTAAAACTTACCGTAAAAGATGGAGATACTGAAAAGTATTCAAAGACTTTTGCAAAAAGTGATTTTACTGCAATTGATAATGCAGACGGTGAGACATCAGATAGTTTCTTTGCAACAGTTTCTTTTGAAGCAGCAGGTGTTTTAGATTCAGGAAAGACATATACGGTAACAGAGGAAGAGGTTAAAACGATGATTGGAACTTCATTCTATCTGTCACAGGTAACAGCCGGAAAAACAGTGAATAGTGTTCCTGTTTCTAAATTATCAGAAACCTCTGTTTCATATAGTGGTACAGCTTTTGTATATAACCCAAATACTGATAACAGCGAGTTATTTGTAAATACATATAAGCCAACCCACAAAGTAACCATTGAGAAGAAGGTTGCAGGAAATATGGGGGAACAGGAAAAGCTATCAAAGAGTTTTAGCTTTACGGCAGGTATTGCATTAGGAATGGAAAGCGTAAATGCTGTATTGTGTACAGATACTTCTGTTACAAACAGTGAAAAAGGAAAGTACAAATTTAGCTTGAAAGATGGAGAAAGTATTTCATTTATTGTATATGACGGATGTGCCATAACAGTTACTGAAACGAAAGAGGAATGGTATTCTACTACTTATACAGTGGGTGGAGTGGATACTTCAATAAATAAAGAAGCTAAGGTTGAAGATAATTTCGACCCATTAGTGACAACAAATGCAATTAATAAAGATGTAAATATCTTATGTACAAATACAAGTGAAGACTTAGGTGATGTAGAAGTACAGGGATATCAGATGAACGTCAGCAATGTAAAGGGAGCACCGGCTGAGTTCTCGCCATCATTCAGAGTTGTTTGCCGTGTAAGCAAAAATACAATTAAGAGAAGAAAAGTTGTAAAGGCAGGAGTTATTTTTGGAACAGCCAACGCAGTGGGAACAGGAGCAGATGCAGTTAAGAATCTGACGATTCCTAAATCCTCAAATCTGAACAATGACGGAACAGCAGGAGCAGAAAAGGACGGTGTAGATGGAAAAATAAAGGATAATATATATTATCACGAAGAGACCACAGGTGGATATTATGGAGACTGGACAACAAGAGAGGACGACCCACATCCATATACACATTGGAATTATTATGCTCTTACTTTCTATGCTACATCCTATATGTATGGAATGTTGACACAGAATTTAACATACCGTGCATATGCAGTTGTAGAGGGAACGGCAGATAATTATGATTATCAGGAAGATGGCAAATACTATAAGTATGAGTATGGCAATGACATATATACAATTAATATGTACGAAATTGCCCGGAACCTTTATGAGAATCAGAAAATGAGTACACAGACTGCTCATAACTATCTGTACAATAACGTTCTTAACATAGTAAATATGGACAAAAACAGATTACAAATTGCCAATGCCATGATGGTTAAACTTAATATTAAATCTAAAGGTCATGATTATAATCTTGTAAATGCATGCTACAAAAGTATGTATGATTATGTACATTGTCTTGGAGGATATAAGTATAGTCAGAGGGAAAGTTCAGTGCCAAATAAAGATTTTGCCATGAAGAAGTACAATACAGACGGAAGTATTGGTGATTATAATAAAGAGCTTCTTGAAAGGTTAAATACGGCTTCAGGCACAAAATATGATACTCTGTCCCAGTGGATTTACTACGAAGTTGAAAAAACAGAGGTAAACAAATCACCGGGCAAATACTATACAGGATACTACAGAATGTCACAATATTCCTGGAACAACGGAATAATAACAGATTATGATGTGGATGAAGAGTAATCAGATACGGAGGTAGTAAAAATGAGAAAATTATACGAAACACCTGAAATCCTGGTTACCAAGTTTGATGTTAATAAAAGGGTTATGGTGGAATTAGAAACAGGAAACGAAAAGCCGGGAGACAGATGGAATGCCGGAGTGGATATAATAAGTGGTAATTACGTTCCTCCGGACTTAGATTTGCTTGGTTAGTGCGGTTTTTAGCATATAAGACGTATAGGAAAGTGAGATAAATATGAAAGTAATATATAAAAAAATAATTGCATTTATCTGTGTGCTATCAATGATTGTATCAACTTTTGCAATGAATCCCGGTACTGTAAGTGCAGGTACTGATGAAGACGGATTCACTCAGCTTTCAACAACAAAAAACGTTGAACAGGCATTGGGAAAATGGTCAAAGATATATAAGGCAAGTACATGGGCACAGCCTACAGATGTATCCATAAAAGGAGAAGGAGCTTCTTTTGATGATTTAGCAATCAAAATTAACTCCTCAAATGGGGCTACAACAGGTGATGATAGGTGGGCAATACAGGTACACTATCCTGTGTCAGGACTTGACCCGGCAAAAACATATAAATGTACCATAAAGTACACATCAACAAAGGCAGGAAATATGTTATATAAACCTGATGGAATAGCAGGTAGGAATGATAATATTTATCCGGCAGTTGAAGGTGAAAACACTATAACAGATACAATTACGGGAGTGACAGGTTTTACGGCGGTGTTTGCATTATGTGGTATGCCGAATGGATGTATAGTGGATTTTACATCAATTTCAGTTGTAGAGGAAAGTGAAGAAACAACTACAGTTTCGGAACCGGTTACAACGCCGGAAATTAAAGACGGAACAGAATTGCTTAAGGACACGGAATTTGAGGAAGGCAATGTTACTCATTGGGATGAATATGGTGGAAATAAATACACTAATCAGGGCAATGGAAAGTTAAAAGTTGAAATTCCGGCTTATGAAAGTGGTGATAACTGGGCAACACAGTTAGTTCAGAAGAATATTCAGTTGTATGAAGGTAAATGGTATGTGGCGCAATTTAAAATCACTTCTGATGTGGATAAGTCATTTCAGCTTTTGATTCAGAGTGATGGAAACAATGGTGGTGACTGGACAGTATTTGCTAAGGAGGATGTTGATGTTTCGGCAGGGGAAACTAAAACAGTTCAGATACAGTTTCAGGCAAATCAGAGCACAGCAGCTAATGTATTGTACGGAATAATGATGGGTTACATTAATGGTGCCAGTAAAGCAGCCAATGTTACAATTGAGAATGTAAGCCTTAAGGTGTATAACGATGAACAGCAAATTAGCGGAACACAAACTGTTTTACTTGCCAGTGATGATGTTTCAGTATCAGGCTTTCAGATGAAAACTAACTGGTCTGAGGAAGATGAAAATCAGGGATTAGTGGGATTTAGAACAGTATGTAAGGCACCAAACATTGGCGGTAGAATTACAGTTGGAAAGGTTTCCTACACAGTTGCTAAATTTGGAACTCTTTATACAATAGAGCCGGACCAGGGTATTCCTGATGGAACATCCTTTACAGCTTCAGGAACATTATTAAAAAGTTACAATTTAAATGATGAAACAGCAGAAACTGTTAATCCTTTTACTCTTGCAGCTACAGCTACGGAAAATGCCATTAAGGAGAAGGACGATACATATTCATCATATGTACAGACAATGCAGGATACAATTGATAACCTTCACCCGGGAAATAAAATACATGTAAGAGCTTTTGTGGTAACAACAGGTGGAACAATAATTTACAGTACAAAATCTGTTTCTACATGTATTGCAAGGGTGGCATCATACATGTATCAAAAGAGTCTGGCATCTAATTACAGAGGCCATGAATATCTTTATAAAAGTATTCTAAACGTAGCACAGTTTGTTCCGGCAGAAAAGTATACGGGATATTTTACAACTAAAGGTAATCCATATTACAGAGATTCTAAGGTTGTGTATGGATGGAATGACAATCTGTATACACCGGATGGTGACGATTATATGAATATAAAACCGGATGTATTTTTGGGAAAAGACTATCTAAGTGCTACTACAGGCTATAGTGGTGATCCGGCTAGTGTAAATAAAAATACCAGAGGTGGGGTTATAAGCATTTCAGGTGTTAAATATGATAATGGTATTTCCACAAATGCCAATGGTTACTTTGAATATAGCGTTCCTAAGAATGCAAAATACTTTATGGGAATTGCAGGTATAGATGATAGTGTGGTAAGTGATGCTAACTATGGCAAGGCATCAGTTAAATGTGAAGTATCTTTTGACGGTTCTACTGCAATAACTACAGGTGTATTAACCTACGGAAAGTCACAATACATTAAAGTGGAAGTTCCACAGGGTGCCACTAAGGTGACAATTAAATTTAATGATGCAGGAGATGGAATCACCTGCGACAGAGCTTCCATGGGAAATGCCGGATGGTTGGTTGATAAAAACTATTAGGAGTAAACTACTAAATATACTAATTGGGTAAATACTCTTACAAATTTTGAAACAGCACTGAAAAATACATCTTCAGATGACGCTCTTAAATATATTGATACAGATTCCTTTGTGGATATGTATATAGTTAATGAGTTGTTTAAAACCGTGGATTTTGGCTATAGTTCAGTTAAATTCTATACGAAAAAGGATTCATCAGGAAATGAATGGATATGTTCTCAGTGGAATATAAACTAAAAAGTTAAAAAGAAAGCGCATTGGACTTTTACGAGGCCGGTGCGTTTTTTTGATTTAAAAAGCAAAAAAATAAAAATGTTTCCGACGAGTTGCCGCTGACCGAAGGGAGGGGGCGGTACATAGTATGATAGGAGAATGATATTATGAAACGTAATAAATATGAAACACCGGAAATTGTTGTCAATAGATTTGATGTTAATACAAGAACCATGGTAGATATAATTGATGGTGATGTTGTTACAAAATCAGATCAGGATTTGTCAATTCCGGAAGTTACCACATTACCTAACTTACCACATTCAGGTGGAGGAATGTAATAAACTAAAATATTTTAGTGATATATAATATATAACAGGCAATTAGATTACGCATCGATGTTTTTATTAATGTCGGTGCGCAATTTGTAAAAACAGGATTTATGAAAGGATAAAGTATGTTAAAGAAAGCGGGAAATATTTTTATTATATTAGCATTTATTGCTTTAGGTGGAATTATGGGAAATTGTGTAAAGGCAGAGGAAACCCTTATAAGCTCTAAAGTAGGAATAACCGGTTTTCAAATAAGAATGTCTAACAATACAGATGAGTTAAACATTGCTTTCAGGGTAGTGGGAAATGCACCGAACAAGGGAAGTATTATAACTTTAAATGGTGTGGATTACAAAGTAAAGGAATATTGATGATAAAGAAAATACATATTATGTGCGTACAATGGAAATGATGAATGATTTTGTGGCTAACAGTATTCATATAAGAACCTTTGTTACGGCAGAATATAATACCGATGGCGAAGCTAAAACAGCTATTATATACAGCGAAAACGTACGTTCCATATCAGTAGCACAAATAGCAAATTATTTCTATTTAAATAACATGGCAAATAATCAAAATCAGCATAATTACATATACAATAACATACTTCATAATACAGAAGTTTTAAGCAGGAAAAATCCTTATTATTTAAAGCAACCTGTGGAATATGGCTGGAATGGGGGAGTTGTAAATCCTTAAGGGGAAATAAGATTTTGGTTAAGAGTTATGTGTATGTTCAGGTGGGCTTAAGATTATATGGGCAAATCTTTATGAAAATTACCAGAAAATGTTTATGAAATCAATGATTTCCTGGCTCAATTCACTGATTACAGCCTGTGAAGTGTCGATTCCTACCGGGAATTTTTTATGAAATCAATGATTTCCTGGCTCAATTCACTGATTACAGCCTGTGAAGAAGCGACTTCTACCGGGAATTTTTCATGAAATCAATGATTTCCTGGCTCAATTCACTGATTACAGCCTGTGAAGAAGCGACTTCTACCGGGAATTTTTCATGAAATCAATGATTTCCTGGCTCAATTCACTGATTACAGCCTGTGAAGAAGCGACTTCTACCGGGAATTTTTCATGAAATCAATGATTTCCTGGCTCAATTCACTGATTACAGCCTGTGAGGCAGCAATTTCTACCGGGAATTTTTCATGAAATCAATGATTTCCTGGCTCAATTCACTGATTACAGCCTGTGAAGTATCGATTCCTACCGGGACATTTACGAAAAATCACTTTTTCCCGGTTTGCTGCATTATTTATTATGTGGGTGTTTTAATTGTTTGATATATATAATAAATTATATTACTATATGGTTGACAACCATCAAACTTTATCATAAAATAAAGTTTGATATATGAATAAAAAAGACTTTGATAGAGACAGTAATTTATCAGTAAAAATCAAAGAGAGTCCGTTGATGGTGAGAGCGGATATGAGTAGCTGATATATGAAAATCACTCTGGAGTTGCAACCCGAAGTATTTTCGTAGGCGTTGACGGTATCCTCCGTTAAAGGGAGCACATATAAAGGGTTATTCCGAGTATGCTGTTAAAGGTGGTTAAACGAAAATTACAGGCTTTCGTCCTTTGCAGGACGGAAGCCTTTTACGCGTTGGCAATGAGCCTTGCTCCACAGAATAAATAATCAAGGCATATGCTTGCATAATGCCCTGATTATTTATTCTGTGGAATAGGGCGAAGCCCGCGACGAAATAGACCGAAGGTCTATGAGTACGCAAGGCTCAATGCTGGAGAAACGAGGCGAAGCCCGCGGCGAAATAGACCGAAGGTCTATGAGTACGCAAGGCTCAATGCTGGAGAAACGAGGCAAAGCCCCAGGCGAAATAGACCGAAGGTCTATGAGTACGCAAGGCTCAATGCCGAAACCAAGCAAAGCTGACCATTACGGTCTTATGTAAAATAGAAATGAAAGGAGTACAAAATGTACAAGAAAGTATCAACCAATCTTAACTTTGTTGAGAGGGAGAAACAGACAGAGAAGTTCTGGAGAGATAATGACATTTTCAAGAAGAGTATGGATAGCCGTAAGGAAGGAGAAACATATACATTCTATGACGGACCTCCTACAGCTAACGGAAAACCACATATCGGTCACGTATTAACACGTGTTATTAAAGATATGATTCCACGTTACCAGACTATGAAGGGTCATATGGTACCACGAAAAGCCGGATGGGATACCCATGGATTGCCAGTAGAATTAGAAGTAGAAAAGAAACTTGGACTTAACGGAAAAGAACAGATTGAAGAATACGGAATGGAACCTTTCATTAAACAGTGTAAGGAATCCGTTTGGAAATATAAAGGCATGTGGGAAGACTTCTCAGGAACAGTTGGTTTCTGGGCAGATATGGATAACCCATATGTAACATATGATGACAATTTTATTGAGTCAGAATGGTGGGCTCTTAAAACTATCTGGGATAAAAAATTATTATATAAAGGATTTAAAATCGTTCCTTATTGTCCTAGATGTGGAACACCTCTTTCATCACAGGAAGTGGCACAGGGATATAAGAGTGTTAAGGAGCGTTCAGCAATAGTAAGGTTCAAGGTGGTAGGAGAGGATGCTTATTTCCTTGCATGGACAACAACACCTTGGACACTTCCATCTAACGTTGCATTGTGTGTAAACCCTAACGACACATATATTAAGGTTAAGGCTAATGACGGTTACACATATTATATTGCAGAAGCTTTAGCAGATAACGTACTTGGAAAATTAGCTACAGATGATGCACCGGCATACGAAGTTCTTGAAACTATGAAGGGTGCTGATTTAGAAAGAAAAGAATACGAGCCATTATATGATTGCGCTAAGCAGGTGGCAGACAAGCAGAGAAAGAAAGGCTTCTATGTAACATGTGACACATACGTTACAATGAGTGATGGTACAGGAATTGTTCATATTGCACCGGCATTTGGTGAGGATGATGCCAATGTAGGACGTAAATACGAACTGCCATTTGTACAGTTTGTAAATGATAAGGGTGAAATGACAGAAGAGACACCTTTTGCAGGTCTGTTTGTTAAAAAAGCAGACCCTGAGGTTTTAAAAGACCTTGATGCTAAGGGACAGCTTTTTGATGCACCTAAATTTGAACATGATTATCCACACTGTTGGAGATGTGATACACCACTTATTTACTATGCAAGAGAATCATGGTTTATTAAGATGACAGCAGTTAAAGATGATTTAGTTGCAAATAATAATACAGTTAACTGGATTCCAAAATCAATTGGAGAAGGACGTTTTGGAAACTGGCTTGAAAATGTTCAGGATTGGGGTATTTCAAGAAACCGTTATTGGGGTACACCACTTAATATTTGGGAATGCTGTGACTGCGGATGTCAGGAATCAATTGGTAGCAGGGCAGAGTTAGCAGAAAAAAGTGGAAATCCGGATGACGCAAAGGTTGAACTTCACAGACCATATATAGATAAGGTTACTTTTAAGTGTAAAGAATGTGGCGGCACAATGAAGAGAGTACCGGAAGTTATTGACTGTTGGTTTGACAGTGGTGCAATGCCATTTGCACAGCATCATTATCCGTTTGAAAATAAGGAATTATTTGAACAGCAGTTCCCGGCAGACTTTATTTCAGAGGCTGTAGACCAGACAAGAGGATGGTTCTATTCACTTATGGCAGAGTCAACATTGTTATTTAACAAGGCTCCATACAAAAACGTAATTGTTTTAGGACATGTTCAGGATGAAAACGGTCAGAAGATGAGTAAGTCAAAAGGGAACGCAGTTGATCCTTTTGAGGCATTAGAAAAATATGGCGCAGATGCAATCAGATGGTACTTCTACATTAATTCAGCACCATGGCTTCCAAACAGATTCCATGGTAAGGCAGTGGAAGAAGGACAGCGTAAATTTATGGGTACACTTTGGAACACATATGCATTCTATGTATTATACGCAGAAATTGATCAATTTGACCCAACTAAGTACACTCTTGATTACGATAAATTATCAGTAATGGATAAGTGGTTATTGTCAAAGATGAATTCTATGGTTAAGGCTGTAGATGACAATCTTGGAAATTACAGAATCCCTGAGGCTGCAAGAGCACTAGACGATTTTGTTGATGAAATGTCAAACTGGTATGTAAGACGTTCAAGAGAAAGATTCTGGGCAAAGGATATGCCACAGGATAAGATTAATGCTTACATGACACTTTATACAGCTTTAGTTACTGTGGCAAAGGCAGCAGCACCTATGATTCCGTTTATGACAGAGGATATTTACCAGAACTTAGTTAGAAGCGTGGATAAGAGTGCTAAAGAATCAATTCATCTTTGTGACTTCCCGAAGGTTAATGAAGCTCACATTGACAAAGAATTAGAAGAAAACATGGAAAGAGTTCTTAAGATAGTAGTTCTTGGACGTGCCTGCAGAAATAAATCAAATATCAAAAACAGACAGCCTATTGGAAAGATGTTTGTAAAGGCAGGATTTGAATTACCTGAATTCTTTAAGGAAATAATTACAGAAGAATTGAATATAAAAGAAGTAGAGTTTACTGAGGATGTAAGAGCGTTTACATCTTACTCATTTAAACCACAGCTTAGAACAGTAGGACCTAAATACGGTAAATTCTTAGGGAAGATTAAGGAAGCATTGGCAAACCTTGACGGAAATGCAGCAATGGATAAAATAAATGCCGGTGAACCGTTGACCTTTGATTTTGACGGAAATGAAGTGGTTCTTGAGAAAGAGGATTTACTTATAGATATGGCACAGGTTGAAGGCTACGTTTCAGAAAGTGATGGCAATGTAACAGTAGTTCTTGACACAAATCTTTCAGAAGAGCTTATTGAAGAAGGCTTTGTAAGAGAAGTTATCAGTAAGATTCAGACAATGCGTAAGGAAGCCGGATTTGAAGTAATGGATAAGATTATAGTGAATGTAGATAAAAATGCTAAAATTGAGGACATTATTAACAACAATCTTGACGAAATTAAATTAGAAGTGTTGGCAGAAAAGGTAGAATTTGGTAAAATGAGTGGGTATAGTAAAGAGTGGAATATCAACGGTGAAAACGTAAGTTTAGGCGTTGAGAAGATCTCTTAAATAAAAGAGCAGTAAATTGTTTATAATTAAGGGGGACGGTGTATAAAGCATACCGTTCCCCTAATTGGAAATGGAGAGAAAATGGCAAGTAAGAATTTAGTTAGTAAAGAGGAAGAATTCAAGTCAGAGTTTAAGCGTAGAGTTAAGGATGAGGCAAAAATGCTCTATCGTAAGACTTTAGACGAAGTAAGTGACAGACATAAGTTTGTATGTGTTGCTTACGCAGTAAAGGATATTGTAATTGACCAGTGGATTGCTACACAGAAGGCATATGATAAAGCGGATGGGAGAACACTTTATTACCTTTCTATGGAGTTCCTCATGGGAAGAGCATTGGGCAATATGATAATCAATTTATCAAGCAGAAATGAAATTAAGGAAGCAATTGAGGAATTAGGACTTGACCTTAATGTTATTGAGGATCAGGAACCTGATGCGGCTCTTGGAAACGGTGGTCTTGGAAGACTTGCAGCATGTTTCCTTGACAGCCTTGCTACACTTAATTATCCGGCATATGGATGTGGAATCAGATATAAATACGGAATGTTCCAGCAGAAGATTGAAGATGGATTCCAGAAGGAAATTCCGGAGGATTGGTTAAGACATATTAATCCGTTAGAAATTAAACGTGAAGAATATGCATGTGAAGTAAGATTTGGTGGTCACGTTAATATTGAATACAGGGATGGAAGAAACTTCTTTGTTCAGGAAGGATATCAGGCAGTAATGGCTGTTCCTTACGATATGCCTATAGTTGGATATGGAAATAATGTAGTAAATACCCTTAGAATATGGGATGCAGAGCCTGTTGTACATTTTAACCTTGAAGAGTTTGACAAGGGTGCATATATGGCAGCAGTTGAGCAGGAAAATCTGGCAAAGACAATTACAGAAGTTCTTTATCCTAATGACAATCATTATGCAGGAAAAGAACTTAGACTTAAACAGCAGTATTTCTTTGTTTCTGCTTCACTTCAGACAGCAATTAAGAAATATTTGAAAAATCATGATGATATAAAGAAATTACATGAAAAAGTAGTTTTCCAGATGAACGATACACATCCGACTCTTACAGTAGCAGAACTTATGAGACTGTTAATGGATGAATATTATTTAGGATGGGATGACGCATGGGAAGTTACAACAAAGTGCGTAGCTTATACTAACCATACAATTATGAGCGAAGCTCTTGAAAAGTGGCCAATTGAATTGTTCTCAAGACTTCTTCCAAGATGTTACCAGATTATTGAGGAAATCAATAGGAGATTCTGTCAGGAAATTGAGCAGAAGTATCCTGGAAATCACGAAAAGGTTGCAAAGATGGCTATTATTTATGATGGTCAGGTTAAAATGGCACATCTTGCTATTTGTGCAGGTTATTCAGTAAACGGTGTTGCAAAGCTTCATACTGAAATTCTTAAAAAGCAGGAGCTTAAAGATTTCTATGAAATGATGCCGGAGAAGTTTAATAACAAAACAAACGGAATCACTCAGAGAAGATTTTTACTTCATGCAAATCCACTTTTAGCTGACTGGGTTACAAATAAGGTGGGAGATGACTGGATAACAGACCTTCCAAAGATTAAGGGAATTGAAATTTATGCTGATGATAAAAAGGCACAGGCAGAGTTTATGAATATTAAATATCAGAATAAATTACGTCTGGCTAAATATATTAAACAGCATAACGGAATTGAAGTAGACCCGAGATCAATATTTGACGTACAGGTTAAGAGACTTCACGAATATAAACGTCAGTTACTTAATATTTTGCATGTTATGTATTTGTACAATCAGATTAAAGATCATCCGGAAATGGAATTCTATCCAAGAACATTTATTTTCGGAGCTAAAGCAGCAGCAGGATACAAGATTGCAAAACTTACAATTAAATTAATAAACAGTGTTGCTGATGTTATTAATAATGATGCATCAATCAACGGAAAAATTAAGGTTGTATTTATTGAAAATTACCGTGTATCAAATGCAGAAATTATATTTGCAGCATCTGATGTCAGCGAACAGATTTCTACTGCATCTAAAGAAGCTTCAGGAACAGGTAATATGAAGTTTATGTTAAACGGTGCTTTAACATTGGGAACAATGGATGGAGCTAATGTGGAAATTGTTGAAGAAGTTGGTGCAGAGAATGCATTTATTTTCGGTATGTCATCTGATGAAGTTATTAGTTATGAAAATAACGGCGGATATGATCCAATGGAAATTTTCAATTCAGATATGGATATTAGAAGAGTGCTTATGCAGTTAATTAACGGCTTCTATTCACCACAGAATCCTGAATTGTTCAGACCTATTTACAATTCACTTCTTACAAAAGAAGAGACAGGTGTTGCTGACAGATACTTCATCTTAAAGGATTTCCGTTCTTATGCAGAAGCACAGAAGAAGGTAGAAGAAGCTTACAGAAACGAAGAAGGCTGGGCTAAATCAGCTATACTTAATGTTGCAAATGTAGGCAAGTTTACATCTGACAGAACAATTGAAGAATATGTTGATGATATATGGCATCTTCAAAAAGTTGAAGTAAAGATGGACTAATTGAATATATGAAATTATAAAAAAAGATATATGCAGTGTTTAAGGGCTGCATATATCTTTTTTTGTGAGCTAAGGCAGGTTGAGGAGATGCTACATACTGGGGCAAATGTGTTATGAGAGGCTTACCTGCCGGTTTCTGTTGATTTTAAGTGAAATAAGGATAATTACAGGATTCTAGATTTTGTAAATGTGAAAAGAAATTAAGATATGCTCCTAAGGGCAGTATTTATGCTATTGAAAATAAAAATACATATCAGTATTATTGGCAAAGAGAGGACGGAACCCGACAATATATTAATAAAAGTAATAAGGACATAATTCCGAAGCTTGTTCAGAAAGAATATGAAAAAAGGGTATGGACAATTATTCAAAATAATCGGAATTGTATAGAGAATATGCTAAACAAATATGAGTTTAAAGAGACAATGAAGGCGTATGAAGATATTTCTCACAAGAAAAAAATGTTTATAACCCCTTATGTATTATCAGATAAAGAATATGCTGTTACATGGCAACAGGAGCAGAATGAATTAAAAGAACAAAACATGAGTAAAGTAAGTGAAAAGTATATTTTAATTGGTGGAGATAATGCAATAATAACTGAAAAAGGGGAGGCGGTTCGCTCAAAGTCTGAAAAGATAATTGCTGATAAATTATATATGAAGAAAATACCATATGTTTACGAGCAACCCTTGTATTTAAAGGGATATGGATATGTGGTGCCGGATTTCAAAATACTCAATGTAAGAACAAAAAAAGAATATTATCTGGAGCATTTTGGAATGATGGATGATTATGAATATGCGAAAAATGCAATAAAGAAAATAGAATGTTTTCAGAAAAATGAGATATATCCCGGGGAAAAACTGCTGATAACCTTAGAGGCATCAGATTCACCGCTCAATATGATTATTTTAGAAAAAATGGTAAATAAGTATCTTTTGTAATGTAATATGTACACGTCTTTTTTGACATTATTACAAATATATTATAAAGAACACATATATGGGAGAAAAAAGATTAAAGTAAAAAATAAATATGTAATTTTGTATGGAACCTTAGTTATATTATTTCCGGTGATACTTACAATGCTTTTAGGCAGGATTAATAGCAAACCGGAAAATGATAATAATATAGTTTTGTCAGGTAAGTATGTAATCTTATCTGATGATACAGTTACAAAAAAAATAGATGTAGAATATTTTATTCCCTGTGTATTAATGGCGCAGTTACCTATTGACAGCCCTCAGGAGCTATTAAAGGCACAGGCGGTGGTAATAAGAACATATATTATAAATAAAATGGGAAAGAAGGACTCAATAAATGCAAAGGAATTGTCCTTACCTTATATAAGCTATGGAAAGCTGAGGGAGATGTGGTTTGCTAAATATAAAAAGAATAATTTGAGAAATATAAGGGGAATATTATGTAACATATCAGGAATGGGAAAAAGCATACCCTACAGGGAAAATACACAATACTTATATGGAATTATTAAAAAAACAAATGGCATGGTGTTAAAAAGTAATGGTGAGATAATACTTCCTCTATTTCATCAAACCAGTAACGGACAAACCAGAAGTGGCAGTGAAGTTCTGGGAAAAAAATATGAATACTTAAAAAGAGAAAAATGCGGGAATGATATTCAGCAGGAAAATTACATAGGAATAAAATATTTTGAAACCGGGGAGTTTGGAAATGTGCTTAAGGAACAGGGAATTATAGCCTATAAAGATAAGAAGGAAATTTTTGTGGACAAAAATGTTAGTACAAAGGAGCTGTTAGGGCTTATTGATATTAGCAACAGGGACAAAAGCGGCTATGTGAAAATTGTAAAAATCGGAGATACGGTTGTGGAAGGAGGTGTTTTTGCAAAGGCTCTGGGATTGCAATCCACTGACATGACTATTGAAGAATATGAAAAGGGGATAAGAATTACCACAAAAGGTGTAGGTCATGGCTTTGGAATGAGTCTTACATATGGTGCAGGCCTTGCAGGGGAAGGAAAAACCTGGAAGGAGATTTTGGAAAGGTTTTATGATGCTTCTATAGTGGAAAATTAAAATTAATTGCATAAATTTGTAATATAGCGGTCATACTATCAATGAGGTGATGAGTATGGATAAGAAATTTATTGCAGCAATCGTTGTCTGCGTGATGGCATTAACAGTAGTGGCCACAGGAACATATTTTATAGGACAGAAAGGTCAGAGAAATGTCGTTAATTTAAAAAAAGCAGAAAACGTTGCAACTACTGCAGATGATAAAAATGTAGAAGCAGCACAGAATGTAGTTGAAGAAACAACAACAGAAGGGGACCGTGTGGCAGATTTAGAAAGCTACTTTGGAACGGTAAAAAATGACACTAATGTAGCAGATGCAAATAAGGTAGTAGACGAAAACACTGAATCAAATGCCAAAGGTGATGATTATATGTATGGCTTGTCAGAAGCTGCTGCAGCACAAATAAAATCTCTTAAATTTGACAAAAACAGTAAGTTGTTGTGGCCGGTAGAGGGAAGCATATTAATCCCTTATGATATGGAAAGCACTGTATATTATTCAACATTAAATGAATACAAGTGTAATCCGGGCATTGTAATCCAAAGTGCTAAGGGTACTGCAATTAAAGCGGCAGCAGCCGGAGTTATTACTGCTATTGATGAAGATGACGAGTTGGGAGTATGCATAAATCAGGCAATTGGTAATGGGTATATTGCAACCTATGGACAGATAGTAAATCCTGAGGTGGCAGCCGGAGATTATGTTGAGGCAGGTCAGACAATTGCTTATGTTAATTCTCCTACAAGATATTACACAAAAGAAGGAGACAATGTCTACTTTGGAATAGCTAAAGATGGTGAAACTGTTGACCCGTTAAATTTTATTAATTATGAAGATTAACAGTAACACTTAACTAAAAACTGAATAGAATAAGATTATGAAAAGTCTATTGGCTGTATTTATAGGGTGCAGCAGGCAATAAGGTATTTACCTGTTGCTTTAAATAGATTTGGCTGTCATAGATGCAAAAAAGCAAATATGGCAGCTTTTTTCTATTGCCTAAAGTTTGCCAAATTAATTAAAATGAATTACAATTATTCTGTTACGGATTATTAATGTACGGAGGATGAACATGGGAAAATATATTATGGCATTAGACCAGGGAACCACTAGCTCAAGAACTATTTTATTTGATAAAAAAGGCAGAATTATAGCCCAGGCAAATAAAGAATTTGAACAGATTTTTCCTAATCCCGGCTGGGTTGAGCACAATCCTGAGGAAATATGGATGACACAGCTTCTCACCATGGAAGAGGTAATGAAGGAATCAGGGGCCACAGGAGAGGATATAGAGGCCATAGGAATAACGAATCAGCGTGAAACCACAGTGGTTTGGGACAAAGATACAGGAAAACCTATATATAATGCAATTGTATGGCAGTGCAGAAGAACGGCAGATATAGTTGATGATTTAATAGCTAAAGGCTATAAGGACGAAATAAGAAAAAAAACAGGTTTAGTGCCTGATGCATATTTTTCAGGAACAAAAATTAAATGGATACTAGACAACGTTAAGGGAGCAAAGGTTAAGGCGCAAAAAGGGCAGCTCTTATTTGGAACAATTGATTCATGGCTTATGTGGAAATTAAGCGGCGGTGAAATTCATGCTACAGATTACACCAATGCAGGAAGAACCATGATTTTTAACATAAAACAGTTAAAGTGGGATGAAGATTTGCTAAAAATTCTTGATATTCCCCAAAATATGTTACCGGAGGTAAAGCCTTCCAGCGGAGTCTTCGGATATACTAAAGAGGATATTTTGGGCAAAAAAATTCCTATAAGCGGTGTGGCAGGAGACCAGCAGGCAGCACTTTTCGGACAGGGGTGCTTTAACAGGGGAGATGTAAAAAATACATATGGGACAGGATGCTTTTTGTTAATGAATACGGGCAATACTCCGGTAGAGTCAAAAAACGGTTTGATTACTACCATTGCCGCATCTACAGATAAGGCAGAGTACGCTTTAGAAGGCAGTGTGTTTGTGGCAGGTGCATCCATTCAGTGGTTAAGGGACCAAATGCGAATGATTGACAATGCATCAGACAGTGAGGATGTGGCTTCAAAGGTTTCAGATTCAGGAGGAGTGTATGTAGTTCCGGCATTTACCGGTATGGGAGCTCCATATTGGAAACAGGAAGCAAGAGGAACGGTAGTGGGAATAACAAGAGGCACTAAAAGGGAGCATTTTGTAAGGGCAACCCTGGAATCTCTTGCATACCAGACATATGATGTATTAAAGGCAATGGAACAGGATTTCGGAGATGAAATAACCTCCATAAAGGTTGACGGTGGAGCCTGTGCAAACAATCTTTTAATGCAGTTTCAGTCAGACATTACAGGAAAGACCGTTGCAAGACCTAAAGTAATAGAAACTACAGCCCTTGGTGCGGCATATCTTGCAGGACTTGCTACAGGATATTGGAGTAGTAAGGCGGAGATAGTGGAGAATATGGAAATTGACAGAAGATTCCAGAGAAAAATGGATGAAAATATTGTGGAAAAGAAAATTGCAGGATGGAAAAAGGCTGTAGACTGTGCTATTTTCTACGCAGAATCTTAAAACTGATAATATAATTTTTGCATAAATTGGGCATATTAATAATACCATTCACTGCTATAATGTATTTTGATGTGGAAGAATTTTATACATTAAAAGAGGAGGCTATTATGTATTCAGAAATTACAAAGCAGGCAGAAAATATTGCCAATGAAATTATAGAAAAGGCAAAATTAAAAAAAGGACAGATTCTTGTGGTGGGATGCTCCTCTAGTGAAGTTTGTGGTGACAAAATAGGAAGCAATTCTAATTTGGAAGTTGCCAAGGCATTGTTTAAAGGATTGTACAGTGTGCTGGAAGAAAAGGGAATATACTTAGCAGCACAGTGTTGTGAACATCTTAACAGGGCAATAGTAGTGGAGAGAGAAGCAGTTCCTTTTGCAGAAATTGTTAACGTTGTGCCACAGCCAAAGGCAGGTGGTTCTTTTGGAACTACGGCGTATAAGACATTTAAGAATCCTGTTGTGGTGGAAGAAATAAAGGCTGATGCAGGAATTGATATTGGCGGCACTCTTATAGGAATGCATTTAAAGAAGGTTGCAGTTCCGGTACGTCTGGAAAACAATAAGTTAGGAGAAGCCCTGGTTTTGGCAGCAAGAGTAAGACCAAAATATATTGGCGGTGAAAGAGCTGTTTATGATGACAAATTAATGTAGAAATATAAAAAATATATTTTTCCGGGAGTTAATAATATCATATTTAAAAAGAGTGATGTAATCCGAATAACACGGGCTACATCATTTTTTATTGTGCGGACTTTAGACATAGAAAAAGACTCTGTCTGATTACAGTCAAAGTCTTTTTTTCTATCATTGCAATGCCTTATACAACCTGGGCATTTTTATATTATCACAATTATTTACTTTATATTTCGCTATATCCGTAGCCGTTTACTAAGGCATCAACAGACTGACCGGCTTTACACATAGGGCAGTCATGGGATGGATATGCCTCATAGTTTGGAATATCCTCAGCTCTGAACAAAGCATCGATTCTGTGTCCGTCAATGGAATCTACAGCACTGAAAATGGCGGATATCCCCTGAAGAATACCACCGTAATATTCAATACATTCAATACTGGTTCTTACTGTTTTGCCGGTAGTGGCAGAAGCTAAAAGAAGCAGTACATTTTTTCCGTAAATTTCAGGCTTTAAATTATCCCTGAAAATCATCTGACCGTTGGCATTAAACTCAGGAGTAACCACATAAATAGTCTTGTGGGCGTTCATGGATAATACTCCGGAACGGCTTAGTTCACTGGCAAGAAATGCACCTATGACTTCGCAATTGTCAAGGCATACAATAGTATCGATAGGTTTTCCCATAACATTGTAGTAATCCTTTAGAGCAATGGCGATACGTTCAGCCTCGTTCTGACGGGTTTTCATGGTAGTCATATCCAGATAATAATTTAAGTGTGAATGTGTAGTAACAAAATGACCGTTAATTACCTTAATGGCAATATTTCTGTCTTTTCTGGCATAATATTTAACAATCTTGTTTTTAATCATAGAATTGTCCTCCCTGCTTGTAAATATTTAGTTTTATTCCGACCATAACTATAAGGATATTATACATACAAGAGAAGCTTTTTTCAATGAAAAAAATACTGAAATGAGAAAATTCCACTTCAGTATTTTATATAATCTGTATTAAATAATTTTATTTGCTTGCAATGTTTTTCTTTTCCCTAAAAGCCATAATCTTAGTTATTATAAAGGCAATGAAAATAAGTATAAGCTCTGCCACAGTTGCCCATAATCTTGAAATAATAGATACGATTACAACGTAGCTGTTAGGCATTATAAGAGCAAGTCCAACAGCAATGATACCTTCTCTTACCCCAAGACCTGAAACAGTGAAAATGGCGAGAATACCGATTATTGCAGACAATCCATAAATTCCACCACAGTAAAGGGCTTCACTGATTGGAACCGGATAAATGGAATAAACAAGCATGTAAAATCCCATTCCCACTATGAGCCAGTTACCAATAAATAAAACAACAACCTTAATCATCTGAAGATATGTCATTGGAATTTCCATATCATCCTTCTTAATGGCTTTTCCAAGGATTCTTAAAAAGAAGTTAATAATCTTTGGATTAATACAGATAAAGAAAACAACAATAAGAGCAACAACTGCCCACATGTAATCCTTTAAAACTGCATTAGGGAAAAAGAACAGAGATATAAGAAAGAGAAAAGCAGCTCCTAAGAGAGTGCATATGTTTTCAAGGAAAAAGCATATAGTAACTTTTCTCATTTTAACTCCGGCTTTTTCGTATGCCGGAATACGTGCAGCTAACATAAAGACCTTCCCCGGAATGTATTTCCCAAGAATGGAGTAAAGATAGCTGACTACCGCATCCTTATATTTAATAGATGAATCATTTAAATAAGTTATATAATGCCACAGTGACGCAAGAGTTATCTTGTAAATAAAATAGAAAATCATTGACAGGGCAAAAACACCCCAGTTCATTTTAAAATCAAGCTTCTTAATGTCATCAATGTTTGTGGCAAAATATTTTGCAAGAAAAATCACTACAAGAATAAGGAAAACAATTTTACTTATTTTGAGAATTTTATCTTTGTTATTTTTAAAATATTGTTTCATTATAATCTCCTAAAAACTAAGAAGTACCCTTATAAAGCACATATAGTAGTAAATAAACCAGGTTGGTTTTTTAGCAAGCTTATCGTAGTGCTTTTCTGAATACTTTTTGTTCTTTTCTGCAAGACGGAAGGCAAGCCTGTGATTCCATTTACATTTATCAGAGGTATCAAGTGCGGCATTCATCTTAGCCTTAGCAGCATTAAACTTAAATACTAAAGCACGTTTCTGGCTTCTTACCATATCTCTGTCGCTAATATGCTCTGCATAAATGTCACCGTCTTTAATGGCACGTTCAAGAAAATCATAAGCCTTCTGAGTTCTGATAACACAGCTTGTGTGTTTAATAGGATTGCCCTTCATTTCTTTAAGCCAAATATCACCAAAGCTTATATCACTGGAATTAGCATAGTGATCCTGACAGTACATACAACTGTCTTTTTCAAAAAAGTAGGCATTTTTGTAAGCACAAATAGTTTTTGAATATGAAAACTGCTTTTCGCTGCCGTCTTTGTATATAACACTTGAGGTACCACGCCAATGTCCACGTCTGTAATAAAGACGGGTAGCATCCTCAGATGGAATGCCTGACTTCTCCATGGAAAGAGTAGTAGCTTTTGGTGAGTGGGTACCACTGCAATATAATCCAAGTTTAAGAACAACCTTCTCTCTTAAAGCATCGTCCTTTTTTAGTATGGCATCTAATCCACGAAGCATACAAGGTGTCATAACAACCGCAACTTTTCCGTTAAAATTCTTTATTACATCAATATGTTTTAGAAGAGGAATAGTCATGTAAACAGAAGATGAAGCATCGCGTATTTCTTCTTCTGTAGTTGCAACATAAGTCTTGTATGATAATTCACCGTTTACAAAATCAGTTTTAGTTACCCATGCACCATCAATGTCTCCGTGCTTTAACAGATTACAAAGTAATGATGTAACCATACCGCCGGAAGCTGCATTGGCTCTGATTCCCTCATTGGTTCCATATCCCTTCTTACATCCTATATGAGGACCGATATATTTATCAGGGTTTTTAAAATCCAGAAGTTTAGCTTTTTTGTAAGGCTTTGCCATAATTTCGTCAATGATTTCGCTAATGTATTTAATATTATTTCTTGAACTTGCAAGAACACTGTCAAGATTTTTGTCAAGCTTTTTACGAATATCATCTTCTGCTGAAACAAAGTCGTTAAAGCTTTTTTCAAGCTCTGACAATTCCAATTTAGAAAAGTCAATGGCGTACTGACCCAGCTCAAACATATCAAGAACTTCCTGATATTTATGACTCCAGCCAATAAGAAGTACAGGAACCTTCTGCTCAAGGGAACCAATCATGGCATGGAATCTTGAAGCTACCAGAAAACGGCATTTTCCGATATATGCCCTGATTTCTTCTGCATCCATTTCCTTGTGATACCAGCGAACCTTATCCTTGTCAGCTACATCAGCATAAATGGCATCTCCCACCATCAGGTCATTGTTTCTTGACTTTTCACTGTTAACTCTTGCAGCATTGGCAATTAGAACAACATTATATCCTTTAGAATTTAACCAGTTAATAAAAGAAACCATGGTATCCTTGTAGGCAATTCCCATTTTTGTACATTTCTTCTCCACAACTGAACTAATGGAAAGCCCCACAACATTGTCATTGTAAAAAGAATCTTCACTGCAAACCCTGTTTACTTCCTCATTCCAATATGGACTGTCTTCCATGGAAAAAGCTCCGTCGGCGCAGAGCTTTACATTATCCTTAACGCCGATGCCCATAAGGTTATCATAGGTTTTCTGACCACGGGCACAGATAAGTTTTAACTTTGGCAAAATCCATTTAGCAAGAAATTTGTTATATGGATTTTTGAAAGTACCAAGAGCCTGTGAATATTTAACAACGGGAGTTCCTACAAGCATAGGAACAGCGGCACATACAAAAGCGTATGTGTTCATTACAAATCCACGGCTGTCTACAAAAGAAATACCTGCTTCGTCTACAACCAAATCGGTTTTTAAGTAAGTTTTTATTATTTTATTTTTTGCAATAAGTTTTTTTATAGGAGGACACCATTTTAAAAGCTTATATAAAACGGCCAAAGGAAAAGCTATAAATAGAAGCTGTTCCGGTTTGGTAGAAGTTATATTAATAAAGTCGTAAGGCAACTGCTTTTTGTCCTCGCCCGGATACACAGACATAAGATTAATGTTAAGTCTGTCGCCGTAAATATCATGCAACTGCTTTATTGAACTTTGAAGCATTGCGGCAGCTCCCTTGTTACCACTGTATGAAGCTGCAGTAATGCCGATAAAAACGTCTCTCATTTATTTCTGCTCCTGTTTGTCTTTTTCAGAATCATAATCTAATTTACGTACATGATACTGTACATCCTCAAGAATCTTTCGGTTAGCGGCAATGTTGTCAGCCTGAAGTGCAATAATAAATGTCTGAACACCCATAAGAATGAATGTGCTTGCTAATATAAGCGACTGGATGTGACCATTTCCACTTCCCATAAACATATATACAAGGAATCTTATTCCAAGGGTAACACCTAAAAGAAAAAGGATTCCACCTATAATTCCAAAGAACTTAAGAGGCTTGTACATCATAAATGATCTTACAATAGTAACAGTGGAACGCTTAACGTAACCAAACATACTACTGAATAATCTTGATTTTCTAAGTTCAGGGTTAGTTCTGATAGGAACAGATGTCATTGCCATCTTTGTTCTTCCTGCCTGAACAATAGTCTCTAAAGTATATGTGTATTCATTTACAACATTAAGTCTCATAGCAGCTTCACGGCTGTATGCCCTAAATCCGCTAGGAGCATCAGGAATATCTGAATGAGATGCAACTCTTACAGTCCAGCTTCCTAAATGCTGAAGTTTTTTCTTTAAAGGTGAGAAATGTGCCGTGTTATCAATAGGACGTTCACCTATTACAATGTCAGCTTTTTCGTCTAAGATAGGACGAACAAGTTTCTCAATATCATCTCCGCAATACTGATTATCAGCATCAGTGTTTACAATAATATCTGCACCATTTCTAAGACATGCATCAAGTCCTGCCATAAATCCCTTAGCCAGACCTTTATTCTGTTTGAAGTTTACTACATAGTTTACTCCCCAGTTCTTTGCAACTTCTACAGTATTATCCGCACTGCCGTCATTGATAATTAAGTATTCTATTGTGTCAATACCGTCGATGTGTTTAGGCAAATCATTTAAAGCGATTTCCAAAGTTTCTGCCTCGTTATAACAAGGCACCTGAATAATAAGTTTCATTGTTTTCTCCTTATTAATAGTTTCTTTTATCCATAATCACATAGATAGAGTTAGTATAAGTCCCGTGACGAAAAATGTCAATGTAACAAATTTTTAATTATGATGTGAATATGCTACTAATTATTATTAACTTCTTTCTAATTAAAATTGACATTTGATTAGATATTTTTTAAGATATAAGTTAAGTGTAAAAATTATGCCTTTTTGTGTGGAGGGCATAGTACAAGGAGGTAATGATGGCTAATATCATTTCAGATGAAACAATTGAGTATGTTGGAATTTTGGCAAAGCTGGAATTGTCTGACGAAGAAAAGGAAAAAGCAAAAGCAGATATGGGAAAAATGCTTGACTATATTGATAAGTTAAATGAATTAGATACAAGCAGTGTTGAGCCTATGAGTCATGTTTTTCCTGTTAGCAATGTATTCAGGGAAGACGTTGTAACAAATGGCGATGACAGGGACAATATATTAAAGAATGCACCGGAAGAAAGAGATGGTGCTTTTGTAGTTCCAAAAACTTTTGAAGAATAATAGTTTTTATAAACATTAGGAGATTTGTATATGAGTTTAATGAGTTTAACAGCTGTTGAACTGGGAAAGAAGATTAAGAGCGGCGAAGTTAAGGTTAAAGATGCGGTTCTTGATGCATTCGCCCAGATTGAAGCAGTGGAGGAAAACATTAACAGTTATGTTACTGTTTTAAATAAGGAAGAGATTTTAAAAAAAACAGAAGAAGTGCAGAAAAAGATTGATGCAGGAAAACTTACATCACCTCTTGCAGGTGTACCTGTGGCAATAAAGGATAATATGTGTACAGAGAATGTTTTAACTACATGTAGTTCAAAGATTCTTTCAAATTTTTATCCCACATATACGGCAGAAGCGGTTTTGAAGTTAGAAGAAGCCGGTGCCATTATAATAGGAAAGACTAACATGGATGAATTTGCCATGGGAAGTACAACGGAAACATCCTATTATGGAGTAACAAAGAATCCATTTAATACGGAACATGTTCCGGGAGGTTCTTCAGGTGGTTCCTGTGCGGCAGTTGCAGCAGAGGAATGTTCATATGCTTTAGGTTCAGACACCGGTGGTTCCATAAGACAGCCAAGTTCTTTCTGTGGAGTAACAGGTATTAAGCCAACATACGGAACAGTTTCCCGTTACGGACTTATTGCCTATGGTTCATCTCTTGACCAGATTGGACCGGTAGCAAAGGATGTTACTGACTGTGCTACCATTCTTGAAACAATAGCAGGATATGATTCAAAGGATTCTACATCAGTTAAAAGAGAAAAATATGATTTTACATCAGCCCTTGTTGATGATGTGGCGGGAATGAAGATTGGTATTCCGAAGGATTACTTTGGAGAAGGTCTTGATAAAGAAGTTAAAGAAAGCATAATGAATGCCGTAAAGGTATTAGAAGAAAAAGGTGCCATAGTTGAAGAGTTTGATTTAAGTCTGGTTGAATATGCCATTCCTGCATATTATGTTATTGCGGCAGCAGAGGCAAGCTCAAACCTTGCAAGATTTGACGGAGTAAAATATGGCTATAGAACTAAGGAATATAACGGTCTTCACAATATGTACAAAAAAACACGTTCTGAAGGATTTGGTGAGGAAGTAAAAAGAAGAATAATGCTTGGCTCATTTGTTTTAAGTTCAGGATATTATGATGCATATTACTTAAAGGCACTTAGAACAAAAGCCTTAATAAAGAAAGCTTTTGATGAGGCGTTTGCTAAGTATGATGTGATTATCGGACCGGCGGCACCTACTACAGCACCAAAGTTAGGGGATAGTTTGTCAGACCCGATTAAAATGTACCTTGGAGATATATATACTATTTCCGTCAACTTAGCAGGTCTTCCGGGAATCTCGGTTCCTTGCGGCATGGATAGTAAGGGACTTCCAATTGGAATGCAGATTATTGGAGACTGCTTTAAGGAAAATAATATAATAAGAGCAGCATATGCATTTGAACAGTCAAGAGACTACAACAGATGTGATATTGCCAAAGAAAGAGATTAGGAGGGAGCAAAATGAAAGCATACGAGACAGTCATTGGACTTGAAGTTCATGTAGAGTTAGCAACGAAAACAAAAATATTCTGCTCCTGTTCAACGGAATTTGGAGGAGCACCAAATACACATACATGCCCTGTTTGTACAGGTATGCCGGGTTCACTCCCTGTTTTAAATAAGCAGGTGGTTGAGTACGCAATGGCAGTAGGACTTGCTACAAATTGTGACATTACAAGAAACGGAAAATTTGACAGAAAGAATTATTTCTACCCGGACAATCCACAAAACTATCAGATTTCCCAGTTGTACAAGCCTATTTGTACTAACGGATACGTTGAAATCAAAGGTGATAATGGAGAAACTAAGCAGGTTAGGATACATGAAATTCATATGGAGGAAGATGCGGGAAAATTAATTCATGACGATTTTTACGATTGCTCATTAGTGGATTTAAACCGTTCAGGTGTGCCTCTTATTGAAATTGTATCTGAACCGGATATGAGAAGTGCAGATGAGGTTGTTGCTTATCTTGAAAAGCTTCGCCTGATTATTCAGTATCTTGGAGCATCTGACTGTAAGCTTAATGAAGGTTCCATGAGAGCTGATGTAAACTTATCAGTCAGAGAGGTTGGAGCTAAGGAATTTGGTACAAGAACTGAAATGAAGAACCTTAACTCATTTAAGGCAATTGCCCGTGCCATTGAAAATGAAACGGAAAGACAAATTGATTTAATTGAAGCAGGTGAGAAGGTTATTCAGGAAACAAGAAGATGGGATGATACAAAGGAGTATTCCTACGCAATGCGTTCGAAGGAAGATGCTCAGGATTACAGATATTTCCCTGACCCTGATTTAGTTCCTGTAATTATCAGTGAAGAGTGGCTTCAGGAAGTAAAATCCCGCGAGCCTGAATTTAGGGACGAAAAAATGGCAAGATATGTGGAAGAGTTTGAACTTCCTGAATATGATGCGGATATTATCACATTGTATAAGCCTTTAGCTGATTTATTTGAAGAAACAGTTGCCCTTGGCAACAAGCCTAAAGAAGTAAGTAACTGGATTATGGGCGAAACAATGAGACTTTGCAAGGAGGAAGGCATTGATCCTGACCAGATAAAGTTCTCAGCAGCAAATCTCTCAAAGCTTATTAAGCTTATTGAAGATAGTGTTATCAACAGAGGCGCTGCAAAAGAAGTTTTTGAAGAAATGTTTAAGACAGACGTTGATCCTGAAAAGTACGTGGAAGAACATGGCATGAAGCAGGATAACGACGAGGATGCTTTAAGAGAAATAGTAAAGAAAGTTATTGAGGAAAATCCAAAGGCAGTGGAAGATGTACGCTCCGGAAAAGGTAAGGCAATTGGTGCTTTAGTAGGTCAGACTATGAAGGCAACTCAGGGTAAGGCAAATCCGGCAGTGGTAAATAAATTATTAAAGGAACTTTTATAATTAAGACAGCAAATTAAATAGAGGAATAGGGAAAGGGTGTTCTGGTAATAGGTGTTTTGGATTGAACCCATGCCAGGGACAATTTAAAAAATCTATAGGAATTTTAAATTGTATCATTCCCGGATGACTATAAAAGAATTAAGTTCAAAACATAAAAGGGTTAAGTTCTGCGATTAGGCAGGATTTGATCCTTTTTTTGTTTATAGTTATGGGCAAGACAATTAACCAGGAAAATAGCAATTTTATAGTTAAATCCCGGTAGAAATTCATATTTTATTTATTATGTAGTAGCCCGGTACACCTCACTAGAGTTAATTTCAGCTACAATAGTAGCCCGGTACACCTCACTAGAGTTAATTTCAACTATTACAGAACCCTCACATCAAGCATTACTTTTGTATTTCCCTTGCATCTTCCACGCATCTTCCACTTCAAAAGCGCTTCAAAAACACGCATCTTACGCATGCATCTTCACCTTCAAAATCAGTATTGATTTTCTTTCACCTTAGAATTATAATGTATGCGTGGTGTCAAAGCCGCAACTGAAAAATATTTTAGACTTATGAAGGAGAAAGGTGAAAAATAAATAGATTTATTTTCATTCTTCTCTTTTATTTTTTGAGGGAGAAAATAATGGAACAGAGAGATGTTAGTATGACTTGGGAACCGGATAAGCCTCATGAAGAATGTGGAGTGTTCGGTATTTATGATTTTGATGGCAATGATGTTGCTTCCACTATTTACTATGGATTATTTGCACTCCAGCACAGAGGACAGGAAAGCTGTGGTATTGCAGTATCAGACACCAAAGGCCCGAGAAAAGTAGACCTGTTAAAAGGAATGGGACTTGTAAATGAAGTTTTTGACCAGAATAATATTAGCAGTCTAAAGGGAAATATAGGCGTGGGACATTGCAGATATTCCACAGCAGGTGACAGCATTCCAGGTAATGCACAGCCATTGGTACTTAACTATGTAAAGGGTACATTGATGCTTGCCCATAACGGAAATCTTATTAATGCCAATGAACTTCGTGAAGAATTAGCATATACAGGAGCTATTTTTCAAACAACCATCGATTCAGAAGTTATTGCTTATCTTATAGCAAGAGAAAGAATCAAAACCAAAACAGCTGAGCAGGCAGTAGTAAATGCAATGAAAAAACTTAAAGGTGCCTATGCTTTAGTTGTATCCAGCCCTAGAAAATTAATTGGTGCAAGAGACCCATATGGATTTAAACCCCTTTGCATTGGAAAAAGAGATAACGCTTACATTCTTGCGTCAGAAACCTGTGCCCTTGATACTATTGGTGCAGAATTTGTAAGAGACGTTGAACCGGGAGAGGTAGTAACCATAGACGAAAAAGGAATACGTTCTGACAAGTCTATGTGTCTTAAACCGGATGAACAGGCAAGATGTGTTTTTGAATATATATATTTTTCAAGACCGGATACATATATTGATGGCGTAAATGTTTACGACTCAAGAATTATGGCAGGTAAGTTCTTGGCAATGGACAGTCCGGTGGATGCAGACATAGTAGTTGGTGTTCCGGAATCAGGAAATGCTGCAGCAATGGGATACGCAATGCAGTCAGGAATACCTTATGGAACAGCATTTGTTAAAAACAGTTATGTGGGACGTACATTTATTAAGCCACAGCAAAAAAGCAGGGAGTCAAGTGTACGTGTTAAATTAAATGTGTTAAAGGAAGTAGTAAAAGGCAAGAGAGTTATTATGATTGATGACTCAATTGTAAGAGGAACTACAAGTGACAGAATTGTGCAGATGGTAAGAGATGCAGGAGCTACAGAGGTTCATATGCGTATCAGTTCACCGCCATTTATCAGTGAATGTTACTTTGGAACAGATATTCCATCTAAGGATCAGCTTATTGCAAATCATAGAACCATAGATGAAATAAGAGATGTAATCGGTTGTGACAGCCTTGGTTATTTAAAGGTTGAACGATTAGAGGAACTGTCCGGAGGACAGGCTATATGTAAAGGTTGCTTTACGGGAGAATATCCGTTAGAACCGCCTACTGAAGATATTAGAGGCGTATATCAGAAATAACAGCGCAAAGCGCAACAAGGAGGATTTATGAACGACAGATATAACAGTCCATTATCAGAGAGATATGCAAGTAAAGAAATGCAGTACATTTTTTCACCTGACATGAAATTTAAAACATGGAGAAAATTATGGATTGCCCTTGCAGAATCAGAGATGGAGTTAGGTCTCAACATTACTCAGGAACAAATTGACGAGTTAAAGGAACATGCAGAAGACATTAATTACGATGTTGCAAAAGAAAGAGAAAAAATCGTACGTCACGATGTAATGTCACATGTGTATGCATATGGTGTGCAGTGTCCTAAAGCTAAGGGAATTATTCACCTTGGTGCAACCTCATGTTATGTTGGGGACAATACAGACATTATTGTAATGACTGAAGCCCTTAAACTTGTTAGAAAGAAACTTATAAATGTAATTAATGAATTAGCTAAGTTTGCTGATAAATATAAATCACAGCCTACACTTGCCTTTACACATTTTCAGCCGGCACAGCCTACAACAGTTGGTAAAAGAGCAACATTATGGCTTATGGAATTAAAGCTTGATTTAGATGATTTAGATTATGTATTAGATGGAATGATGCTTTTAGGAAGTAAGGGAACAACAGGAACACAGGCAAGTTTCCTTGAACTTTTTGAGGGTGACCATGAAAAGATTAAAGAATTAGAAAAGAAAATTGCAAAGAAAATGGGATTTGAGAAGTGCTTCCCTGTATCAGGACAGACATATTCAAGAAAAATGGATACAAGAGTTCTTAATATATTAGCAGGTATTGCAGCAAGTGCTCACAAGTTCTCAAATGATATCAGATTATTACAGCACTTAAAGGAAATTGAGGAACCTTTTGAAAAAAATCAGATTGGTTCATCAGCTATGGCTTATAAGAGAAATCCAATGAGAAGCGAGAGAATTGCTTCATTGGCTAACTATGTAATGGTTACAGCATTAAATCCTGCCATTACATCAGCTACACAGTGGTTTGAGAGAACATTAGATGACTCAGCTAACAAGAGACTTAGTGTTCCGGAATCATTCCTTGCAATTGATGGAATTTTAGATTTGTACTTAAACGTTGTAGATGGATTGGTTGTTTATGATAAGGTTATTGAAAAGAGACTTATGAGTGAACTTCCGTTTATGGCAACAGAAAATATTATGATGGATGCAGTTAAGGCAGGAGGAGACAGACAGGAACTTCACGAGAAAATCCGTGAACTTTCAATGGAGGCAGGAGCTAACGTTAAGCAGAAGGGGCTTGATAACAACCTCCTTGAACTTATTGCTAATGATGAAGCTTTCAACATGTCATTAGAAGACCTTCAGAAAACCATGAATCCAAGTAAGTATGTGGGACGTTCACCAGAACAGGTAGACGAATTCCTTGCCAGTGAAATAAATCCTATTTTAGAGGCAAACAAAGACATACTTGGAATGAGCGCGGAAATAAACGTGTAAATCCAAAGGTTGAAATAAAATAACTTTTCCAGCTCGCTGAGAAAAGTTATTTTATTAACAACCTTCAAACACATAAGGATGAAAAAATTTTCGCAAGAAAATTTTGAAAATCCGCATGTGTGCAGAATTGCGCAAGTTGCGAAGCAACGAAGCAATTCGTGGATTTACACGATATGTAAAAAACAGAGTGTGTGCAGAATTGCGCAAGTTGCGAAGCAACGAAGCAATTCGTGGATTTACACGATATGTAAAAGACAGAGTGTGTGCAGAATTGTGCAAGTTGCGAAGCAACGAAGCAATTCGTGGATTTACACGATATGCAGAATATAAAATGAAAGAGAGGAAACAAAATGAAACCTATTAAAGAAGGAAAAGTTAGGGAAATTTACGACAATGGTGACAGCCTTATTATGGTTGCAACTGACAGAATCAGCTGTTTTGATGTAATTCTTAAAAATGTAATTGAAAAGAAGGGAACAGTTCTTACACAGATGTCAAAATTCTGGTTTGACATGACAGAAGATATTGTACCTAATCATATGATTTCAGTTGATGTAAATGATATGCCTGAATTTTTCAGACAGCCTAAGTTTGATGGAAACAGCATGATGTGCAAGAAACTTCAGATGCTTCCAATAGAGTGTATTGTCCGCGGATATATTACAGGTAGTGGTTGGGCAAGTTATCAGGAAAATGGAACAGTTTGTGGAATTAAACTTCCTGAGGGATTAAAGGAATCAGATAAATTGCCTGAGCCGATTTACACACCATCAACAAAAGCAGAAATTGGTGATCATGATGAAAATATTTCATACGAAAAAAGTATTGAAGTATTAGAAAAGGAATTCCCTGGTAAAGGTGAGGAATATGCTTCAAAAATCAGAGATTACACAATTGCTCTCTATAAGAAATGTGCAGATTACGCATTAGAGCGTGGTATTATTATAGCAGATACAAAGTTTGAATTTGGCTTGGATGAAAATGGAAACATTGTTATTGGTGATGAAATGCTTACACCTGACAGTTCACGTTTCTGGCCGGCAGATGTATATGAACCGGGACATGGACAGCCTTCATTTGATAAGCAGTTTGCAAGAGACTGGCTTAAGGCAAACAAGGATAACAATTGGACACTTCCAAAAGAAGTTGAAGACAAAACAATTGCAATTTATCTCGAAGGATATGAGAAAATTACAGGAAAGAAGCTTTAATATTATCTTTACGTAATATAAACAGAAGAGTGCAGTTAGCGTTGACATATAGTTGTTAGCACTATCTGTACTTTTTGTATCTTTACGAACAGTTTAATTATTAAAAATAAACACTTTTAATAATTAAACAAATGTGGTAAAATTAATGACATATGTGTTAAAAGAGCGATTGATTTTATGCATTATGTATGAAATTAGAAGCTAAGCACAAAATTTAAAAGAGGAGAAACTAGTAAAATGTTTAAGAAATTTTTAGCAGTTGCTTTGTCAGCAACTATGGCATTAAGTTTTGTAGGATGTGGTTCTTCAAAGGACTCAAAGGGAATTGCCACAGATTACGGAACAATCTCATTGGCAGATTATAAGGGATTGGTAGTATATGAGGATGATATAGCCGTAACAGATAAAGAAGTGCAGTCATCTATAGATTCGGATTTATCAAGTCATTCAACTACTAAGACTGAAAAGAAGGGAACAGTTAAAGATGACTCATCTGTTGTATTCGATTTTGAGGGACAGATAGAAGTAAACGGAAAGAAAGTTGTATTTGATGGTGGTAGTGCACAGGATCAGACAGCTGATATGGCTACATCAACAGTAGGCGGAAGCACAATGATTGATGGTTTCGTTGCAGCATTAAAGGGTCATAAGGTTGGAGACAAGTTTACAAAGAAACTTAAATTCCCATCAAATTATGGCAAAACAACTCAGATTGATGGAAAAAATGTTGATTTATCAGGAAAAGATGTTTGGTTTACATTTACTGTAAAATCACTTCAGAAAAAAGTAAAGCCTGAACTTAATGATAAGTTTGTAAAAGAAAATTACAGCACAGAGAAGCTTACAACGGTTTCAGAATACAAGGATTACTTAAAGAAGAATTTAAGAAACAACAAGATTATGAACGGCGTTTGGGAATCATATGTTGATAAGTGTAAGGTAACTAAATACAATGACAAATCAATTACTGAATATGAATCATTATTTGAATCATTTATCCAGTCAAATTACAACACAGACTTAAAGTCATATAAGGAAGCATGTAGCATGTCAGACAAAGATTGGGATGATGATGTTAAGAAAGCTATGAAGGCTAAGATGATTCCATTTGCAATCCTTAAAAAAGAGGGTGTAGACTTTGACAAGATTTACGATGAAAAGACAAAAGAACTTGCAAAGCAGTATTCTACGGAGGTTGAGTCATTAGAAGCACAGTATGATTCATACTATGGTGCAAGTTACGGTACAGACAGCTTAAAGTATGTGGTAGCTATGCAGCAGATTATTGATATTATTGCTGATAATGTTAAGGTAGAAAAGGGTTCAGCACCTACTACAGAGCCGGCTTCAACACAAGCAGCTACAACAGCAGAGGCAACAACAGCTGAAGAAACAACAGCAAAATAATTAAAAAATCAGGATAGATACTTTTAATCATATGTAAATTTGTTATTTAATAAACAGTTTGGTTAATTTTTTAACAATAATGCGGTTTAGTGATGACAAACAAAAAAATGATGATATAATTGTGGCTATGATGTAGCAAGGGAGTTATAAGTTTTTTATAGCTCCCTTTTTTTCTGCATCAAAATATAAGCCAGGAGGAAGAATCATGAGAAAACACAGAAGATTTACGAGAATGTTTGGGGCGTTAGCACTTTCATTGGCATTGGCAACTACATCAATTCCGGCGTTAGATATTAATTCTAATCATGTATACGGAACTGAAAAGGTTGAAACACCAAGTGAAGTGGCAAAGTTGGAAAATATGTTTACAACCATTGATTTAATGGATGCGACCATAAGTGAACTGACACAGGCAATGGAAAAGGGACAGGTTACATCTAAGGAATTAGTGGAAATGTATATTGACCGAATTAATGCATATGATAAGCAATTAGAACTTAATTCAATAATATCCATAAATCCTGATGCGGTAGCTCAGGCAGAAGAGTTAGATAAGGAAAGAGCAAAAGGAAACATAAAGGGTAAATTACATGGAATCCCAATTATAGTAAAAGATAATTATGATGTTGGAGGATTACCTACAACCGCAGGGTGTAAGGCTTTAATGAACTCCATTGCACCGGATGATGCATTTGTAGTTAAAAAGTTAAAGGACGCAGGGGCAATTATTTTGGCAAAGGCAAATATGTCAGAATTTGCATCAAGTGGAAGAAACTCAAGAAGTACAATAGGCGGTGCGGTACATAATCCATATGATACAACAAGAACTCCGGCCGGTTCATCAGGTGGTACCGGTGTGGCAATAACTTCAAACTTTGCTGCAGCAGGTCTTGGAACAGACACCGGTTCATCAGTAAGAGCACCGTCTACCATGAATAACCTTTTTGGTTTAAGAGTGTCTTTAGGACTTACATCAAGAGATGGAATAGTTCCATTAAGTCTTGATAATGATATTGCAGGACCGCTATGCAGAAGTGCACAGGATTTGGCACTTATGTTAAGCGTAATGGCAGGAACCGATAGCAATGATTCATGGACTAAAGATTCAGACAGCATGATACCGGCAGATGGTTATACATCATATCTAAAGGCAGATGGACTTAAAGGAAAGAAAATAGGATACCTTCAGAATTCATTTGGATATTATTATAACAACAAAGGTGAGGCAGTGGAAAATCCAAAAGAAACAGCAACATGCATGAAAAAGATAGTAGAAAGAGCTAAAAGTAATTTGAAGAAGGGCGGAGCAGAATTAGTCGATATGTCAGAAATTCTTCCTGATTCATTAATAACGTCTCTTCGTTCTAATACAGGAGTAGGAAACGTATTTGAATGGGATTTAAATAATTACTTTGCTTCATTAGGAGAAAATGCACCAATTAAATCAGTGTATGATTTAGTAACAAATTACACTTATGGTGTGGATTATACTAATGTATATGTAAGAAATCCTGCAACTTCACTAGCAGAAATGACTAATCCAAGGTCATTAGAAAGTTACACAAATGCAGTTACAAACAGGCTTAAGTTTAGAAATGAAGTAAATAAAATACTTAAAGACAATGGCATTGATGCAGTTATGTTTGTGCCTTATACACAGCCTGCTAATAAAGAGGCTGATTCACAGAATGCAAGTTATGCAAACTCTGCAAATTATACAAGTCATTTCGGACCAACAGCAGGATTACCGGAAATGGCTATTCCAATGGGATTATGTGATACAGATGAAACTTTGGGATATGACAAAGAGATGCCCATGGGCTTTAATCTCTTTACAAGCTATGGCAACGAAAAAGAGTTAATAGAGATAGCTTACGGTTATCAGGAAACATCAGGATATGATAACATAAGAACAGCACCTTATACTACACCGGCATTAGAGGATAAAGACCTGGATAAATATTTAGATAACCTTATGGAAAAGGTTGATACAATAAATTATGATAATTACACTGTTTATCCACAGGGTAAAATTCAGGTAATGATTAATAAGTATGCTAAGGCAGCAGATGTAGATGAAAGTGATGTGTATGCAACTTACAGCGCGGCATATGATTTGGCAAAAGCATATGATAAGGTAATGGATGTTTTAGATGAAAATGTTAAAACAGTGAAGGTGGTTAAGGCACCAGGTAAGGGAAAAATCACAAAGATTACAAGAGCTAAAAACAACAAGAGTGTTAAACTCAGTCTTAAAAAGCTTTCAGGAGCAAAAGGATATGAGGTAAAATACTCTACAGGAACAAAGTTTAGCAAAAAAACTACTAAGACCATTTACACTGCTAAAACAACTTTTAACATTAAGAATCTGAAAAAGAATAAGAAGTATTATGTTAAGGTGAGAGCATATGTTAAAAACGGCACTTCTAAAAAATACGGGGCATGGTCAGCTGTTAAAACAATAAAAATAAAGAAATAGAAAACTTAAAAATTAGAATTTAAAAATACAAAAGGAACCCATGTCAGCTTATGACTGATATGGGTTCTACTTTATTCTTCCGTTATAGGTGGTATAAAGTTTTCAATTGCATTACGAAGTTTGGGGTGGCGGATAACAAAATGAATTAATCTACAGTTTTAATGGTAATGCAAATTATGCCGGTGCAACATTTGATGACGGAAATGGTGGGAAGGCTAATACAGGTAGCATTAAAATAAAAATTAATGAAGAAAAATCACAATTTACCAAAGTGGTAAGACCTGGTATAGCGAAAGTAAAAAAAGCCATAAAGAAGAAATCTTCATCAAAAATCAAAATAAGTCTTAAGAAAGTGAAAAAAGCCAAGGGATATTATGTACAGATTTCTAAATCTAAGAAGTTTAAAAAAGTTCTTGTAAAGAAATATGTAAAGAAAGTATCCTTTACAATTAAGGGCAAAAAACTTAAGAACAAAAAGAAACTTTACGTTAGGGCAAAGTCTTATGTACTTAAAGGAAAGATAAAGATTTATTCAAAGAAGTGGTCAAAAGTGAAGAAGGTTAAAATCAGGAGATAAATTTCATAATAGAAAGTATTGTATAATATTTTTAAAATATGATAATATATATAACAGATTTGAAGGAGGAAAGTCAGATACTAAATCAATTAAGGTGGACAAGATGAACATAAACATTCAGCAGTTAGAGGGATTAGAGATAAGCAAGTACATTATATTTGACATAAGAGATAACATTGCCTATATGCATGGATACATACCGGGAGCACTTAATGTAAAGCCGGAAGATGTGGAAGAAGAGGCGAAAAAGTACAGGGATAAAAAAATTATTATCTGCTGCAAAATGGGACAAATCAGCGAAGAAGTGGCAGAAAATCTTTGTCAGAAGGGCTACAATGCATACAATTTAGAAGGCGGATATCAGGCGTGGCTTCTTGAAAGGCTGAATAAAGACACTGTGGCAGGAGACATAGAAAAAAGTATTCAGAAGAAGTTTAGAAAAAAGATTTGGAGCAAATTTACAAAGGCAATAAATCAATATCAGCTGGTACTGCCGGGAGATAAGATTGCAGTGTGTATTTCCGGAGGAAAAGATTCAATGCTTATGGCAAAGCTTTTTCAGGAATTAAAAAGATACAGTAAATTTGATTTTGACGTGGAATACCTGGTTATGGATCCGGGATATAGTCCTGCCAACAGGAAGATAATTGAAGGTAATGCAAAAAAATTAAATATTCCTGTTACAATATTTGAATCAGATATATTTGAGTCAGTGTTTAACATAGAAAAATCACCTTGCTATATATGTGCAAGAATGCGTAGAGGTCATCTTTACAATAAGGCAAAGGAATTAGGCTGTAACAAAATTGCATTGGGACACCATTACGATGATGTAATTGAAACAATACTTATGGGTATGCTTTACGGTTCACAGGTGCAGACTATGATGCCGAAACTTCATAGTACCAATTTTGAAGGAATGGAGCTTATAAGACCTTTGTATTTAGTGAGGGAGGATGACATAAAAGCATGGCGTGATTACAATGACCTTCATTTTATTCAGTGTGCATGCAAGTTTACAGATACCTGCACCACGTGTAATAACGGAGAAAATACATCAAAACGTTTAGAAATAAAGCAGCTTATTAAGACCATGAAAGAAACCAATCCATATGTGGAGGGGAATATTTTTAAGAGCGTTGAAAATGTAAATCTTGATACGGTAATCGCATACAAAAGCAAAGGAGTTAAGCACAACTTCTTAGACAACTATTAAAATATGGGAAGTAATTAGTGAAAATAATTGGCCAATTACTTCCTTTTTTTGTTGCATAAAATACCTTATTGTGATAAATTTATCTCCGGATAGTATTCAGAAAAGAAACTATACCGATATAATTATTTTTTCACTATAAACTAGTGAGCGCAGCTCATATCTTTTAGAATGAGACTCATTGTCCCGAAATTAATTATGTTAAGGAGGGATGCCCATGAAATTTGGATTTATAGGAGCAGGGAAAGTCGGATTTTCCCTGGGAAAATACTTAGCTGACAATGAAATGGAAGTAGTCGGCTATTATAGTGAGTTTAAGGAAGACGCCTTAGAAGCGTCAAAATTTACAAAGTCATCAGTTTATAAAAATATTGAGGATTTAGTAAGAGATAGTGATGTCTTGTTTTTGACGGTTCCTGACGGAGCAATTGAGAAGGTCTGGAATCAGGTAAAGAAAACAGGTATTAGTGGAAAAGTTGTGTGCCATTGTAGTGGCGCTTTATCATCAAAAGTCTTTTCGGATATATCGGAACTGGGAGGTTTCGGTTATTCTATCCATCCGCTCTTTGCAGTAAGTGACAGATACAATTCATACAAGGAGCTTTCCAACAGTTATTTTACAATAGAAGGTTCACCGGGAAAAATAGGTGAAATAAGACAGATATTTGAAAAAATGGGAAATAAGATATGCATTATTTCTGCAAAGGATAAGGTTAAGTATCATGCGGCAGCAGCAATAGCAAGCAACCTTGTGGTAGGTCTTATTGATTTAAGTGAAAAACTGCTGATGGAATGCGGATTTGAAAGAGACGAGGCAGGAGATGCCTTAGCACCTATAGTGTGGGGCAATATAAAACACATATTAAATAATGGTGTGGTAGAAGCACTTACAGGCCCTATAGAGCGTGGAGATGCGGATACCATTAAAAAGCATTTAGCGACAATTAGTGGAAATGACAGGGAAACATATATTGCAGTGTCCCGTCAGGTGTTAGAGGTTGCCAAAAGAAAAAATAAGGATAGAGATTATAGTAAAATAGAGGAGATTTTGAAATGAAGAATACAGTAAATACACTTTTACAGCAGAAAAAAGATGGAAACAAAATAACAATGCTTACATGTTATGATTATTCAACAGCCAAGTTAATGGAAGAAGTAGGGGTAAACACTATTTTAGTGGGAGACTCATTGGGAAATACAATGCTTGGCTATGAAGATACCATACAGGTTACAATGGAGGATATGATTCACCACAGCGCAGCAGTATCAAGAGGTCTTAAGAATACTTTATTAGTTTGTGATATGCCATTTATGTCCTATCAGACATCAGTTTATGATGCAGTGGTAAATGCAGGCAGACTTATGAAGGAAGGACACGCTAACATGGTTAAATTAGAAGGTGGCGTGGAGGTTGTACCACAGATAGAAGCAATAGTTAAGGCTTCAATTCCTGTTTGCGCCCACATTGGACTTACACCTCAGTCAATTAATGCATTTGGCGGTTTTAAGGTACAGGGAAAAACGGAAGCTGCTGCAAGAAAATTAATTGAAGATGCAAAGGCGGTACAGGCAGCAGGAGCTACCATGGTTGTTCTTGAAGCAGTTCCAGCCAAGTTGGCAACAAAAATTACGGAAATGCTTGATATTCCAACTATTGGAATTGGTGCCGGAAACGGATGTGACGGACAGGTATTGGTATATCAGGATATGTTGGGAATGTTTACAGACTATGTTCCAAAATTTGTAAGACAGTTTGCCAATGTAGGTGAAGTAATGAAACAGGCATTTACAGATTACATCAATGCAGTTGGTGATGGAAGCTTTCCGAAGGAAGAAAACACATACAAAATTGATGATGAGATAATTGATAAATTATATTAAGGAGATAAAAAAATGAAGGTTGTAACAACAGTTAAAGAAGTAAGAGATTATGTAAAACAGTGGAAGAAAAATGGAGAAACAGTAGGATTTGTGCCTACTATGGGATATTTACACGAGGGACACGGAAGCCTTATTACAGCTGCAAGAAACAACAATGACAGAGTTGTAGTAAGTATTTTTGTAAACCCTATGCAGTTTGGTCCCACTGAGGACTTAGAAAGTTATCCGAGAGATTTGGAAAAAGACAGTAAATATTGTGAAAGCCTTGGGGCAGATTTAATATTCCATCCGGAACCATCAGAAATGTATCACGATGACTTTAGCACATATGTAGATATGTCAGTGCTTACAGAAGAATTATGTGGACTTAGCAGACCGGTACATTTCAGAGGTGTATGTACTGTTGTAAATAAATTATTTAATATTGTACAGCCTGATCGTGCTTATTTTGGAGAAAAGGATGCTCAGCAGTTAGCCATAATTAAACATATGGTGCAGGATTTAAATATGGACATTGAAGTTATCGGATGCCCTATTGTAAGGGAAGAAGACGGTCTTGCAAAAAGCTCAAGAAACACATATCTTTCACTGGAAGAGAGAAAGGCAGCATTAATATTAAGCCAGACAGTGGAATTATGTAAGAAGCTTATTGCTGATGGAGAGACAGACGCAGATGTTGTTGTATCAAAAATGAAGGAAAACATTGAAAAGGAACCTTTGGCAAAAATTGATTACGTTAAGGCGGTAAATGGTTTAACAATGCAGCAGCAGAAGGAAATAAAGGCACCAATGCTTATTGCCATGGCAGTATATATTGGAAAAACAAGATTAATTGACAATTATATATTAGGGTAAATGAAGGAGAATATATGCAGATAAATATGTTAAAAAGTAAGATTCATAGAGCAACAGTAGTTCAGTCAGAGCTTGATTATGTAGGTAGCATAACCGTAGATGAGGCATTGATGGAAGCTGCAGGAATATATGAATACGAAAAGGTACAGATAGCCGATGTAAACAATGGCAACAGATTTGAAACTTATGTTATTGCCGGTGAGAGAAATTCAGGAATGATTTGTCTTAACGGGGCAGCAGCTCACATGGTGAATATTGGAGATAAAATCATTATTATGTGTTATGCACAAATGACACCTGAAGAAGCAAAGGAAAATAAGCCTAAGGTTGTTTTTGTTGATGATGATAATAAGATGACAAGGCTTACAAATTATGAAAAGCACGGTAAGTTGTTTGACATAATGAAGGAAGCATAGTTAATGGAGTTTTGTATGGATAAAATATTGCAGAATAAAACAGTTGTATTGGGAGTTACAGGCAGTATTGCAGCTTATAAAATAGCTAATTTAGCCAGTATGCTGGTAAAAAAAGGGGCAAAGGTTCACGTTATCATGACGAAAAATGCCACAAATTTTATTAATCCCATAACTTTTGAAACCCTTACGGGAAATAAGTGTCTTGTGGATACCTTTGACAGAAATTTTGAATTTAGCGTGGAACATGTTTCATTGGCAAAGGCGGCAGATGTATTTATGGTGGCTCCTGCCAGTGCCAATGTTATAGGCAAAATAGCAAATGGGATAGCAGATGATATGCTTACAACTACTATTATGGCAGCTAAATGCCATAAAATCATATCGCCTGCAATGAATACCAACATGTTTGAAAATCCTATTGTTCAGGACAACATATCAAAGTTAAAAAACTATGGTTACGAAGTAATAGAGCCTGATAGCGGATATCTTGCATGTGGAGATGTGGGAGCAGGGAAAATGCCTGACCCGGAGGTTTTAGAAAGTTATATTATTAAGGAAGTTGCTTTTGAAAAGGACTTAAAGGGAAAGAAGGTTTTAATTACTGCGGGTCCTACCATGGAAAAAATTGACCCTGTGAGATTTATAAGTAATCATTCCACAGGAAAGATGGGATATGCCCTGGCAAAAATTGCCATGCTTCGTGGTGCAGATGTTACCTTGGTTACAGGAAAAACATACATTAAAAAGCCTGATTTTGTAAAAATAGTTGAAGCCTACAGTGCAAAGGAAATGTTTAATGCAGTTAATGGTGAATTTGAAAATCAGGATATTGTAATTATGAGTGCAGCCGTAGCTGATTATCGGCCAAAAATAGTGGCTTTAGAAAAAATCAAAAAGCAGGATAAGGATGCTGTCATTGAGTTGCAGCGCACAGATGATATTTTAGGAACAATGTCTGCTAAAAAGACAAAACAGTTTATGTGTGGATTTTCAATGGAAACAGAAAATATGATTGAAAATTCCAAGGCAAAACTTAAAAAGAAGAATCTGGATATGATTTGTGCCAACAACTTAAAGGTATCAGGTGCCGGTTTTGGAACAGACACTAATGTAGTAACAATCATAACAGAGGATGGCGCAAAGGAACTTCCTATTGAGTCTAAGGAAAAGGTGGCATATGATATTATAAGTGAGATTGTTGGAAGGTTGTAATGGTAAGCGGATTTTTGAGGAAGATAGATTTCTGAAAAAATTATATTAGGATTTGTGGAAAGGATTTTACATGAAGAATATTGTATATAAAATGTTATCAGCCATTGTGACACTGGCGGTTCTTATAGGTTGCATAACCATTGGCACGGGAACTGTTTTTGCGGCAACTGCTCCATGGACTAAAAATGAAAATGGACAGTTTGTAAATGGAAATGGTGACATAATAAAAGGTGCAACTATGAAAGGTATTGACGTAAGTCATTACAACGGCAACATAGATTGGAAAACAGTAGCTGAAAGTGATATAGATTATGCCATTATACGATGCGGATACGGCAATGATCAGGCCAATCAGGACGATACATATTGGCAGCAAAATGTGAAAGGTTGCGAAGATAATAACATTCCATATGGTGTGTATATTTATTCCTATGCTACTACTAAAGAAATGGCATTAAGTGAGGCAAAACACGTTTTAAGACTTGTTGACGGTCATAAATTAAGCTTTCCTATATATTATGATGTGGAGGCTGATGTTCAGAAGAAGCTTACTAAGTCACAGATTACAGAATTAATAGACACTTTTTCTAAGGAAATAATGAAGCAGGGGTATGAATGTGGAGTATATTCTAATTTAGACTGGTGGACTAATAGAATAGAGAGCAAAGTGGCTACAAATCCTAATTATTTTAAGTGGGTTGCACAATATAACAATGTGGGAACAAACTTTGGTTATAATTATGAAATGTGGCAATATACGGAGTCAGGAACAGTGGCTGGTGTAAATGGAAAGTGTGATATTAATTTCTGGTTGGCACCGGTAAGAGATAGTACATACAATGCAAGAAATTATAAGCCTATAATTGAACCGACAACTGAAAAGCCAACAACTAAGCCGGCAGTTAAGGTTACTGCACCAAAAACTTCCACCATCAGCAAGCTTGCCAAAGGAAAGAAAAGTGCTAAGATAAGCATCAAAAAAGTTAAAGGAATAAAAGGATATCAGATACAATATTCCACTGTTAAATCCTTTAAGAAAAAAAATACCAAAACAAAAACAACCACAAAAAATGTTCTTACCATAAAGAAATTAAAGTCCAAAAAAGTATATTATTTTAGAGTTAAAGCCTACAAAATGGACGGAAAGAAAAAGGTATATTCAAAGAAGTGGAGTAAGGTTAAGAAGGTAAGAGTAAAATAGTGAAGCAGAAATAGGGGAAAAGTAGGAGTAAGGAAACAAAGGAAAAATAGAATGGAAAAATAGAAATCTCCGTTTTCAGGTTTTAAAACTTAGAAGCCGGAGATTTTTTGCGTAAAATCAATACCTTAATTTATTTTCATTTGAATAAACCGGGAAAATGATGAATTCGTAGAAAAATCCTGGCAAGAATCGTCTCCGTATCAGTTGAAAGAAGTGAAATGAACCGGGAAAATAATGAACTCATGAAAAAATCCTGGCAAGAATCGTCTCCGTACCGGTTGAAAGAAGTGAAATAAACCGGGAAAATGATGAATTCGTAGAAAAATCCTGGCAAGAATCGTCTCCGTATCGGCTGAAAGAAGTGAAATAAACCGGGAAAATAATGAATTCATGAGAAAATCCTGGCAAGAATCGTCTCCGTACCGGTTGAAAGAAGTGAAATAAACCGGGAAAATAATGAATTCATGAGAAAATCCTGGCAAGAATCGTCTCCGTATCAGTTGAAAGAAGTGAAATGAACCGGGAAAATAATGAATTCATGAGAAAATCCTGGCAAGAATCGTCTCCGTACCGGCTGAAAGAAGTGAAATGAACCGGGAAAATAATGAACTCATGAGAAAATCCTGGTAAGAATCGTCTCCGTACCGGTTGAAAGAAGTGAAATGAACCGGGAAAATAATGAACTCATGAGAAAATCCTGGCAAGAATCATCTCCGTATCAGTTGAAAGAAGTGAAATGAACCGGGAAAATAATGAATTCATAGAGAAGTCCCGGTATGAAGCGTCTCTTGCTGATTTACAAAAACAAAATTACAGAAATGAACAAAATATTTGCAACAAAGACATATAAAGTATGAATAACTATATTGAAATAAAGAAAGAAATAATATATAATAAATTATAATATTTAAACCATAAGTTACATACAAAGGAGAGCGATGATAAATTTAAGAGAGATTTTAATGGATGAGCTGAATAGATTGGATATATTGAAAAACAAAAGTGTAGAATTCTTAAAAAAAGCACCGGAAGGAAGCTTGTATATTACTAATAATAAGAAACAGTGTCAGTATTATTGGAGAAAAAGTAAAGAAGACAGGCATGGTGTCTATATTAAAAAGAAAAATAAAAAACTGATTTGGGATTTGGCTCAAAAAGAATATACATTAAAATTACTAACTAAAGTAGAAGAAAATAAAAAATACATTGAAAAAATTTTGAATAAGTATAATTTTGACGAAGGAGTACAGGTGTACGAAAAATTAAATCCCCTGAAACAAACCATAGTGCATCCGTATGTTTTGCCGGAAGAAGATTATGTTGAATATTGGTATGAATACCAGAAGAATGAAAAGGAAAAATTAAGCAATAAAATTGCAAAGAGATATATGATAGAAGATGAATTAGAAATTATCACAGAAAATGGCGAAAAGGTTAAATCTAAATCAGAAAAAATTCTGGCTGATAAATTTAAGTCAATGGGAATACCTTATGCATATGAGCAACCGGTTTTGCTTAATGGATACGGATATGTATTGCCGGACTTTAAAATTCTAAACAAAAAGACTAGAAAAGAGTATTACTGGGAGCATTTCGGGATGATGGATGATAGGGAGTATGCAGAAAAAACAATAAAAAAAATCGAAAATTATGAAAAAAATGGAATATTTCCGGGAAAGAATTTGATTATGACATTTGAGACAAAACAACATCCATTAAGTATGAGAATAGTTTCAGAAAATATAGAAGAGTTTCTTGTGTAAAATCAAATAAATAAAGAGCCGGGCTCTAAGGATTATAAATCGTTAAAGCCACAGCCCTAAGTTACAGAATTGATTCCTAATAGGGATTTCCATTAAAATCTTTATGAAATTCATTTGATAAAGAAGTGTCGCGTTCTACTGCGTTATTGAAATCATTAATTAAAAATACGGCATTTTTAACGGAATTTCTCAGAACTTTATATAAAAATTTTGTTTGCTGTCTGCATTTTTTGTTAATACCCGGTTTAATAACGTGACCGTTTAGTTTTTTATAATTCATAGTCATATGGAAACAGGTATCTATGAGATGTCTTTTGAAAAATCCCGGAGCTACAAAAAATCTCTTTAAAAATTTCATCCATTTAAGACTTTCTAAAATAATTTTAGAAGATAAATTTTCATAAAATGAAACCATGCTTAATGCAGTTTCCCTATTTGCAGGAATAAGGTAATCCATAGGGTAATATTGGGGGATATAATTATCCTTTGATATCATAAGATGTTCTAAGTCACCCTCTATTTCAACATGACCGCAGCCTGTTATTTCCATAAATTTATTTACATAAGGATGGCAATTGCAGTCAAGGGTAAAATGGCATATAAATCCCAAAATATAACTATATTCAGGGCTGTTTTTGCCATATTTTTTTATAACGGAAACAGCATGTTCCATAAAATCATAAACATCCTGCCTATGATGTTTAACACCAGTCTGGTTTATTTTATTAATATAAAATGCTCTGTAAAAAAACAGAAAATCCGGTCCTTGAAGTCCTATGCGGAAGGAGTCAGGAAATTTTCGTATGATATCTTTTGTGTCGCCAGATAATTTGGCAATGACTAATTTGCCAAATTTATTATGTGCATAAGTTGATGGCATAAAATCACCCCCATAAAATAACTTTACCTTAGTTTAACACATAAGGAAAGAAGATAAAACATTAAAATTTGTAGGTTGTATTTGGATAAAAACATTAAGTATGTCAGTTGCATTTTAGCAGACAATATTGTACAGTAAATAAATAGCTTTGACAGGGTAGAACATTTAGCGGAGCCTGATTAATGAAAAATTAAATGAAAATTATCAGGTTAATGAATGTATTTAACCGAATTATTTGTATGTGAAAATTCATTTTATTATATGTTACGATTGGAGAAAAAATGTCAGGAAAATTAATGTCAGATAAATTTAGAGCATTATCATTTACGGCAAAAATTCAATATACTTGGGAATTTTATAAATTAAGAATTACTATTGTGGTTCTGTCCATTGCCCTTGGGACGGCAATAATACATGGAGTGGCAACAAATAATAGAAAACCATTGTACTGTGCAGTGTTTAATGACTTAAATAACGAAAAAATAGAGGATCGTGTTAAGGAAAAGTATTCCGAGTACACAGGCTGCAAAAAAAATGATATTAAAGTGGACATGGGATATGGTTTTAAAATGTCAGATGAATACGGTTACAACCGCATTGATGCAGGCTCATCCATTAGATTTATGAGTGTTCAGTCAGCAAAAGAAATGGATGTAATTATTACTGACAGAAGCTCACTTTTATGGGTAAAAAGTGAAGGTTTTCTTGTTGGGGTAAAGGATGTGTTGCCGGAGGATTTATACAAGAAATTGGAACCATATTTTGTGTATGCCAGGTTTGAAAAAGAAACAGACAAGGATAAAAATGACGGTGTAGTATATGGACTTGATATATCTGATACTGAATTTTACAAGGGTTACAGTGATAATTACAAGGATGCAGTTATAGCTTTTCCGGAATTCTCTAAAAATAAAGAGGCGGCAGTGAAATTTGTAAAATGCGTATACGGCATAAAAGAGTAGGACACTGTGAATTAGGAAAAAACATAAAAACTACAGGTACCGGTTTTCAAATATATTGAAGACCGGTATTTTTGTATCCGGCCGGGGAATGTTTATAAATTTGAATTTCCAAATTTTTGGGCTTGATTTATATTTCAAAATGGGATATACTAAACGAAACAGAACAAACGTTCGAGAAAAGGAGCAGACAATGGAAATACAGCAGGACATGACCATTTCAGAAAAATTAAAAATTCTTACAGATGCAGCCAAGTATGATGTTGCCTGCACCAGCAGTGGCGTTGACAGGAATAATAAAGGTAAGGGTATGGGAGATGCCCATGCCTGTGGCATTTGTCATACTTTTGCTTCAGACGGAAGATGTGTTTCTTTATTAAAAATTTTATATACAAATGAATGTATTTATGATTGTAAATATTGCATTAACAGAAAGTCTAATGATGTGAAGAGGGCTTCTTTTACACCGGATGAAGTGTGTAAGCTGACCATGGAATTTTACAGAAGAAACTATATTGAAGGTCTGTTTTTAAGCTCAGGCATTTTAAAAAGCCCTGATTTTACTATGGGACTTATATATGAAACACTGTGGAAGCTTCGTAATGAACATCATTTTTTCGGATACATTCATGTAAAGGCAATTCCCGGAGCTTCGCCGGAAATCATTGAAAAAATAGGATTTTTAGCAGACAGAATGAGCACTAATCTGGAGTTACCTACTAAGGAGAGTCTAAAAGCGCTGGCTCCTAATAAGAATCAGAAGAATATACTTGCACCTATGCGGCAGATACAGGCTGGAAGCGGAAATCTTATTGCCCCGGTGAATGATGGATACAGTCTTATTACAAGAAGGGGTAACAAGATGAAGTCTAAGTTTGTTCCGGCAGGTCAGAGCACCCAGATGATTATCGGGGCAACTCCTGAGACAGATTATCAGCTAATGTCTGTAACAGAATATATGTATAAGGAATACAAGATGAAGAGGGTGTTTTATTCAGCATTTGTTAATGTAAATCATAACATTGATGCACCTGCACCGGTAGGTCCTAATCCGCTTTTGCGGGAACACAGGCTGTATCAGGCAGACTGGCTTTTAAGATATTACGGTTTTATGGTAAATGAACTTTTAAATGAAAAAAGACCTAATTTTAACGTGGTTTTAGACCCAAAATGTGACTGGGCAGTAAATCATCTGGAGCGGTTTCCGGTGGAAATTATGAGGGCAGATTATTATACATTGTTGAGGGTTCCGGGAATTGGAGTAAAGTCAGCTAAAAGAATTACATCAGCAAGGAGATATAACAATCTTAATTTTGAAAGTTTGAAAAAGATGGGAGTTGTATTAAAAAGGGCAGCTTATTTTATTACCTGCAACGGAAAAACTATGTTTCCTCTTAATATGAATCAGGATTTTATAGCCAGAAGTCTTGCAGATACAGATAAAAGGCAGACATACGCTATAGAGCAGGATACAACATATAAGCAGATGACCCTTATGGATATGGGAGTGAGAGTTAATGGATAATATTACGTTAGTTTGCCATGAAAGTTTTGATGGAATAATGACTGCCGTTTATGACGGCTGGGTATATATGAATAGAGGATACAATGTGAGCATACATCCGGGGGAAAATTACGCACCTACATTTTTCTCTCAATTTGTGCCTGTTGAGACAGATTTGGAAAAGGCGGTAAAGGTAGCTAAGTCTATCAGGGTAAAGATATCATTAGAGGCATATACGATGGTTTTCAGAGCATGCATGCATTATGAAGAAGACCGGGGGGATGCCGTTTTCGGTTTCCTGAAAGTGGGATATAATGTTGGGGCAAAGGTAACTAAAATGCTGGGAAATGAGTATGTGATGCGGGTTATGGAATTAAGCAGAAAAGCAGTAAATGAGGCACATTTATATAAGGGATTTATTAGATTTGATGAATTGAGGGGAGGAGTTTTATTTGGAAAAATTGAGCCTAAGTGTGATGTTATTCCTCTTTTAACAGAGCATTTTAAAAACAGATTTCCGGGAGAAGACTGGATTATATATGACACAAAAAGAAAAAAGTCAGCAGTTCACAGGCATGATTCAGAGGTTATTTTAGTTGAAGGAAGAGATATAGAAGTAGTAACTGAGGGACTTCAAAAGGATGATGAATACAGAGATTTATGGAAGGTGTTTTTTGATACAATAGGTATTGATGAAAGGTACAATCCGAAATGCCAGCAGACTAATCTTCCACAATGGTACCGAAAGTATATGATAGAAATGAAATAATATTACAAATATTACAAAGATTTAAGCGTATTTTCTTCACTTTTTATTGCTTTAGTGTTATACTAACCGAAGTAGTTTTGCCATATTGTAATGGTTGGCAAAATTAATAACACAAGATTTATTGTACTATTCTAGGAGGAATCGATGAGCAAAGTTAAACGTGTGTATGTAGAGAAAAAACAGCCATATGCTGTTACTGCAAAAGAACTTACAGAGGATATTAAAGGATATCTGGAGATTGATGGTTTAAAAGAAGTTAGGGTTCTTGTAAGATATGATGTTGAAAATCTTTCAGAGGACACATATAAGAAGGCATTAACTTCAGTATTTTCAGAACCGCCTGTTGATGATGTTTATGAAGAAACATTCCCATATGATGAAGCAAATTCAAAAGTATTTAGTGTTGAGTTTTTGCCGGGACAGTTTGATCAGAGAGCAGATTCAGCGGTACAGTGTGTTAAGTTTTTAAACGAGGATGAGAATCCTGTTATAAAAACAGCTACAACATATGTTTTAGTTGGCGATATATCAGATGCAGAATTTGAACAGATTAAAAATTACTGCATAAATCCGGTAGATTCAAGAGAAACAGGCTTGGAAAAACCGGAAACTTTAGTTACAGAGTTTGAAGAACCGGCAGATGTTATTATATTTGAGGGATTTAAAGATATGGAAGAAAAGCCTCTTAAAGAGCTTTATGATTCCCTTGGACTGGCTATGACATTTAAGGATTTTCTTCATATCCAGAATTATTTCAAAAATGAAGAAAACAGAGATCCATCCATGACAGAAATAAGAGTGTTGGATACTTATTGGTCTGACCATTGCCGTCACACTACATTTAACACTGAACTTACAGATGTTAAGTTTGATGAAGGATATTTCAATGAACCAATTGAGAAAACCTATGAGAGTTATTTAGATACCAGAAAAGATGTTTTTGGTGAAAGAAAAGATAAGTTTGTATGCCTTATGGATTTAGCACTTATAGCTATGAGAAAGTTAAAGAAGGAAGGCAAGTTAGATGATCAGGAAAAATCAGATGAAATTAACGCATGTAGTATTGTGGTGCCTGTAGAAGTAGATGGACAGACAGAGGAATGGTTAGTAAACTTCAAAAATGAAACACATAACCATCCTACAGAAATTGAACCTTTTGGTGGCGCAGCAACGTGTCTTGGAGGAGCTATAAGAGATCCGTTGTCAGGACGTACTTATGTATATCAGGCTATGCGTGTTACAGGAGCAGCAGATCCTACTAAGCCAATGAGTGAAACTCTTCACGGAAAGCTTCCACAGAAGAAATTAGTTCAGGGTGCCGCTAACGGATATAGTTCATATGGAAACCAGATAGGTCTTGCAACAGGATTGGTAAAAGAAATTTATCATCCTGATTATGTTGCAAAGAGAATGGAAATAGGTGCAGTTATGGGGGCAGCCCCGAGACGTGCCGTTCAGAGATTAACATCTGATCCGGGAGATATTATTATTCTTCTTGGTGGAAGAACAGGTCGTGACGGATGTGGTGGAGCAACAGGCTCATCAAAGATTCACACAGAAGAGTCTATTGAAACATGTGGTGCAGAAGTACAGAAAGGTAACGCACCTACAGAACGTAAGTTACAGAGATTATTTAGAAGAGAAGAGGTCAGCCACATAATTAAGAAATGTAATGACTTTGGTGCCGGTGGTGTGTCAGTAGCTATTGGCGAATTGGCAGACGGACTTCATGTAAATTTAGATAAAGTTCCTAAGAAATATGCAGGATTAGACGGGACAGAAATAGCTATTTCAGAATCTCAGGAAAGAATGGCTGTTGTAGTTGATAAAGATGACGTAGAACAGTTCCTTAAGTATGCAAATGAAGAGAACTTAGAAGCTACAGTTGTAGCTTACGTTACAGAAGAACCTAGACTGGTTCTTGAATGGAGAGGAAAGGAAATTGTTAATATTTCAAGAGCTTTTCTTGATACAAACGGTGCTCATCAGGAAACAACAGTTGAGGTGGATATGCCTGATGAAGAAAAGAATTTCTTCAAGAAACCGGTTGTAGATGATGTAAAAGATAAGTGGCTTGAAACATTATCAGATTTAAATGTATGTTCACAGAAGGGACTTGTTGAAAAGTTTGACGGTTCAATTGGAGCAGGTTCAGTGTTTATGCCACATGGTGGAAAATACCAGAAGACAGAAACACAGACTATGGTGGCAAAGTTACCTGTACTTAAAGGAAAATGTGATACAGTAACAATGATGAGTTATGGATTTGATCCGTATCTTTCAAGCTGGAGCCCATATCACGGGGCAATTTACGCAGTAGTTGACTCTATTGCAAAAGTAGTTGCTAGTGGTGGTGATTATAAGAAGATTCGTATGACTTTCCAGGAATACTTTAGAAGAATGACTGAAGAACCACGTCGTTGGAGCCAGCCGTTTGCAGCACTTCTTGGTGCATATGACGCACAGATGGGATTTGGTTTACCATCAATAGGTGGTAAGGATAGTATGTCAGGAACATTTAATGATATTGATGTACCACCGACACTGGTTTCATTTGCAGTGGATGTTGCAAAGGAAAAAGATATTATAACACCTGAATTTAAAGCAGCAGGTAATAAGATTGTTAAATTTGAAATTGTAAGAGATCAGTATGAGAAGCCTGTTTATGAAGAAGTGATGAAGCTATACGATAAGATTCATGACATGATTCAGAATGGAGTAATTATTTCAGCATATGCTCTTGAAAGCAAGGGTATTATACCGGCAGTAAGTAAGATGGCATTTGGTAATAACATTGGTGTAAGCATCAGCGGAAGAATACCTGGCGCTGATTTGTTCGCACCATCATTTGGTGATATTATTGCTGAAATACCGTCAGATAAATTAGATGATATAACAGCAAGCTATGTTTTAATAGGTGAAACAAATGATAAGGCTACATTTGAATATGGCTACGATTCAATACCTATGGATGAAGCATTAAAGGTATGGGAGAAGCCATTAGAGAAGGTATTCCCAACAAGAAGCCATAATGATAAGTCATTATTAGATACACCTGTTTATGACAAGGGCAGCATATATGTATGTAAGAATAAAGTAGCAAAACCAACAGTATTTATTCCTGTATTTCCGGGAACAAACTGTGAATATGACTCAGCTAAGGCTTTTGAAAATGCAGGTGCAAATGTTATAACAAAGGTATTTAAAAACCTTACACCTGAAGATATCAGAGATTCAGTTAATATCTTTGAAAGGGCTATTTCACAGGCACAGATTATTATGTTCCCAGGTGGATTTAGTGCAGGTGATGAACCTGACGGTTCAGCTAAGTTCTTTGCTACAGCATTTAGAAATGCAAAGATTGAAGAGGCAGTACACAAATTGCTTAACGAGAGAGACGGTTTGGCATTAGGTATTTGTAATGGATTTCAGGCACTTATAAAGTTAGGCTTGGTTCCTAACGGAAAAATTACAGGACAGGATATTAATTCGCCAACACTTACTTATAACACAATTAACCGTCACGTATCAAAGATGGTATATACAAAGGTTGTATCTAATAAGTCGCCTTGGTTACAGAAAGCAGAATTAGGTGGTGTATATGTAAATCCTGCATCCCATGGAGAAGGAAGATTTGTAGCACCTGAAAGCTGCATAAAAGAATTGTTTGCTAACGGTCAGGTAGCAACACAGTATGTAAACGAACAGGGTATACCAACAATGGATGAAGAGTGGAATGTAAATGGTTCATACTATGCAATAGAAGGTATAACAAGTCCGGATGGAAGATGCTTAGGTAAAATGGCTCACATAGAAAGAAAAGGCACATCAGTTGCCACAAACATCTATGGTGAACAAGACCTTAAAGTCTTTGAATCAGGCGTTGAATACTTTTCGTAAGCAAAGCCATGCATAAATAAAAGTGAAAAGGCTCGATGAAAGCTTGCTTTCAAGAGAGCATTTTCACTTTTATTTATATAGGGCGCAGCCCGAAACGAAATAGACCGAAGGTCTATGAGTTGCATGGCTTTGCATTCTCAAAAAGGTGTGCGCAGCCCGAAACGAAATAGACCGAAGGTCTATGAGTTGCATGGCTTTGCATTCTCAAAAAGGTGTGCGCAGCCCGAAACGAAATAGACCGAAGGTCTATGAGTTACATGGCTTTGCATTCTCAAAAAGGTGTGCGCAGCCCGAAACGAAATAGACTTTCACAACTACCAAATAAAAGGAGGTACCGACTATGAGTTATTTAAAAAATCTAAAATGGGAAATGATTATCTACTCATTGCTAAGTATTTTAATGGGAATACTTATGTGGAAATATCCCGGCAAAATAATGACAGGAGTATGCGTTATTTTGGCAATGATTTTGTTTGTAATGGGAATCAGAAATATCATTGAATACAAAAGAAGCAATGTAATAAAAGACTTTTACAGATATGAATTAGTGGTAGGCATAGTGCTTATTGCAGCAGGAATACTTGTATTAGCATGCATGAAACTTATATTATCAATTATAACTTATGTTATAGCAATAATAATCATAATAAGTGGATTAATGAAAGTTGAAAATGCCATTGACCTTAAAAGAATGGGCAACCATTGGGTGCCATTACTCGTATTTGCCATAATATGTATTCTTTTGGGAATTTCAGTTTTAATGATGCCAATGAATTCCAATGATAATGGAACAAAGACTGCAGGCGATTTCTTTATTCAATGCACAGGTATTATCTTTGCCGTTACAGGACTGATTGACCTTATTACAACATTATCTGTTTCAGGAAAAATAAAACGTTGGACCATAGAGCAGATAGCTTTTGATGCCGATAGAGATATAGAAGACGAAATAATAGAAGATGGTGATGATGACTAAACTATCCTATTAAAAAAATAGAAGATGGTGACAATGACTAATCTATTCTAATTAAATAATAGAAGATGGTGACCATAACTAATCCGTCCTAATTAAAAATATCGTAAGAACTAATATTGAAAAAAGAATAAATAGCACAATTATATAAGTGCATATAAAAATCCACTTAGCAAACACCCGTTAAAGAGTAATGCTATGTGGATTTTTTAGTAAAGTATGTCTGGTACACCACTTAAATAAATACAACATTATTGGCACTGTAACAACATCATTTGTGCTAACACAATAAACGCATTATCGTCATAAAATTTCCATTATGGTAACATATGTCCGGCTGACAAATAAAGACGGTACCATTCGGAACGTTCTAATTTAACAGAGGTTGCAGCCGCAATCTCTTTCATTCTTGAAAGCTTTGTAGTGCCGGCTATAACCTGCATATTGGCAGGGTGCCTTAAAATCCATGCAGTAGCAATGGTGGTTGGAGTAACATTATACTTATCTGCTAATTCATTTAGGACTTTATTAAGTTCCGGATATTTGTCACTGCCAATAAAAACACCTTCAAAAAATCCATATTGGAAAGGCGACCATGTCTGAATAGTTATATCTTTTAGACGACAGTAATCTAAAACACTTCCGTCCCGGTCAATTGCACCATCAGTAAGCATATTAACTTCCATACCATTAGCTACAATATTAGAAAAAGGAATACTATATTGAATTTGGTTTACAACCAGCTTTTGTCTAACATATTTCTGAAGCAGTTCCATTTGCATAGGTTTTTGGTTAGAAACACCAAAATGTCTAACCTTTCCTGAGCTTTCCAAAATATCAAAAGCCTGGGCAACCTCTTCCGGTTCCACCAATGCATCCGGGCGGTGAAGTAAAAGAATATCAAGATAATCAGTACCTAATCTTTTAAGAATGCCATCCACAGAATTGATAATGTGTTCTTTGGAAAAATCGTACATTACACCGGGAATGATTCCACATTTTGATTGAAGAACAATATCCTCACGGTTAATATTCATATTAGAAAGAGCCTGTCCAAAAAGTTTCTCACATTCGCCACCTGCGTAAATATCAGCATGGTCAAAAAAATTAATTCCAAGTTCAATACATCCCTCGATATAACTGCTAAGGGCTTTTTCATCTAAGCAGTTAATTCGCATACATCCGGCAGCAACTGCTGGAACATGAAAATCTGTATTGCTTAATTTTATTGTATTCATCTTGTTGCCTCCTTGTTAATTCATAATACCTGATAAAGATTTCCTTTTATAATATGATGTGTGTGCAAAAATACATTATGCCACTCGCTTACATCATATTCTACTTAAAAATCATACTCATAGTATACTATTTTAGCAGCAAAAAAGTAATGCCTTATTAAAACAAAAGCAATTTTATTATAAACAAGTACCCTTTGCCTAAAAATACATATATTAATATATAAAACATTGTGGGGAAAATAAATGATAGAAGACATGCTAACTAATAAATGCAATTTTTCCAGTGTAAAGCCAGCACTGGTTGCACTTCCGTATCCGGAAATAAAGGTAAAAGAAAGAAACAAGGCGTATGCAGAGTTGCTTGCATTGGATTATTGCGGTCAGTCATCTGAAATGACATCAACCATGCAGTATATAAATCAGGAAGGAAGAATGTCCGGCAATAAATGCGAGATAGCTCAAATTATATTGGGAATAGCCATGGCAGAAATGATTCATCTTCAAAAATTAGGAGAATTAATATGCCTGTTGGGAGGAACATTAGATTTTACAACAAAAAATTCCACAGGAAGGCAGGTAATGTGGTCACCGTCTAATGTAAAAATAGGTGGAGATATACGAAATATGCTGTGGGCAGACATTGAAGGTGAGCGAATTGCCATTAACCAGTACCGCCGACATATGAATATGATAAAAGATAAAAATATCAATCAGATAATGGCAAGAATAATAAAAGATGAAGAATATCATATTATGTTGCTTAGGGCGTTGCTGGATAAATAAAATTAAAAACTAATAAGCAGATTCCGGAATGAAATAATATGGTGCCGGAATCTGCTGCTTTGTATTAAGAATATGTAGTTAAAAAAATTACCTATAAGTAACCACTACATCGTTCCTTCTTATATATGTCCCTCCATCAGGAATAAGACTTTCGTCTCCACGTTTTATAAGGGCAATTAGCACATTCTCAGGGAGATCTAAATCCTGAATACGCTTGTCACACCAGCTGTGATTTTTGTCAATAACCACTTCTTCAAGATTCTCTTTTCCGGAAGGTTCATAGGAAGGAACACTTAATATAACGCTGTCGCCTCCAAGGATTTTCGTATCACCATTGGGAATAATGGTGTCGCCATTTCTTTTTATCATAATGGCAAGGGAATTGGTAGGCATATTAACATCACTTACAAGCTTATTTTCCCAGTTGTGTCCTTTAGGTATATACATTCGCATTAATGTAATGGCAGATTCTTCCTGATAATCGTTGAAAGTTTTACGGACATCATCATTGTCATCAATCATATTAAGTTTTCTGGCTACATAGGGAATTAAGGTACCCTGTATTGCTACGGAAAACAGTGCCACCATAAAAACTATGTGAAAAATGTCAAAAGGAACATCCCTGCCACTGGCTACAACCATAATGGAAAACACAATGGAGGCAGCACCACGCAGTCCTGCCCATGAAACTAAAAGACATTGCCTGTAACTACATTTAAAAGGTGCTAATATTGAAAAAACGGCTATAGGTCGTGCTATTAGCGTTAAAAATATTGCAATGAAAAGAGACGGAATTATAATTGCCACAAACTTATGAGGAAATGCAAGAAGTCCTAACAAAAAGAAAATAAGAATTTGCGCCAGACTTGTAAGTCCGTCAAAAAAAGGAATCATAATTTTTTTATTTTTAATTTTACTGTTTCCTAATATTATTCCTAAAAGATACACAGTTAAAAAGGCATTTCCGTCAATGGCAGTTGAAACACCAAAGGAAAAAATAATAAGGGCAATCATAAAAATAGTATCTAATCCATCGGAAATAAGGGAGGTTTTTGTAAGAATTACAATACCTAAACCGGCAATGATTACTCCAATAGCAATACCGTAAACAATCTGTGCAAAAGTAAAATATGGAAGATTAGTAAGTTTCCCACCATTTAATATAATGATACCTATCATTGTAAGAAGGTATGAAACAGGGTCGTTACTACCACTTTCAATTTCTAAAAGAGGGGCAGTGCTATTTTTAAGATTAAGTTTTTTTGTCCTGAGAATAGAGAAAACACTGGCGGCATCAGTAGATGATAATACGGCACCAATAAGAAAACTTTCCGCATAACTAAGGTGTAAAACAAAATAGCAAAACACACCTGTTATGCCGGCAGTAATAAGTACCCCTACAGTAGACAGGCATATAGCACGTCCGGCAACATTTCCGGCAGTTTTCCACTTGGTATTAAAACCACCATAAAACATAATGAAACTAAGAGAAACAGTACATATTTTTTCTGCAAAGTCGTAGTTGTCAAACTGAATCTTAAAGAAACCATCGCATCCAAACAGCATACCGATAGTCATAAAAAGAATAAGAGCAGGCATACCAAATTTGCCGGAAAATTTGTCTGCTAATATACATGAAAATAAAACAATAGCAATTAAAGTGAGAGTTATTGCCATATAAAGCCTCCTTTCGATGATAAACTATGTCTATATTAACATAAAAATGACTTTAAAATGTTAGTTTATGATTTATATCCAATAGCCATTGATTTAGCTGTATTTTTTTGGTATAATTGTAAAATGTGTCGAAAAGGATAGAAATACAAAAACAGGAAAAGTAAAATGGGAAAATTTACAGGGTATTTGATTTGTACAGATTGCGATGGAACATTAACATATGAACCGGGAAAAGTATCACAGGAAAATGCTGAAGCTATCAGATATTTTCAAAAAGAAGGTGGGTTGTTTACTTTAGCCACCGGGAGATTTCCCGACCATGCAAAGCTGTTTGAAGGTCAGTTCAAGGTGAATGCTCCCATAGTATCACTGAATGGTGCAGTTATTTATGATGAGAAAAGGGATAGGATTATTAAAACCTGGCATATGAACAGGAAAAAGACCCTTGAACTTTTAACATATGTAAATGACAACTGGAAGGAAGCAGAAACTTATTGGGTTAACACAATAAGTAAAGACGGTAAGTTTGAAAGTGCTCATTTTGATTCAAAGGAGCATAAAGGCGAACCTAAAGCTTTAGCCCGGTTTATGGACAGTTTAGACAGTGAACCGTTAAAAATATTGCTTTTCCAAAATGAAAATATAACCCCTAAACTTCAAAAGGATTTAAAGGAGAAGTTTGGAGAAGACTTCATATTTGATTTAAGCTGGCCGGAGGGCATTGAAGTAAACAGTGCACACAGTGGTAAGGGGGCAGCGGTCAGATACATGAAGGAACATTTAGGTATTGACATTCATACCACGTTAGGCATAGGAGATTATGAAAATGATATATCTCTTTTAGAATGTGCAGATATAGGCTATGCAGTGGGTAATGCTATTCCATATGTAAAGAAAATAGCAGACAGAATTACGGTTAAAAACACAGAAAATGCCATAGCCCGGATTATAATGGAATTGGGACAATTATAGAAAAATGTTACACTAAATAAAGAGGAGGGAACATTTTAGAAAAACGTTTCCGATGAACTGCCGCTGATCGAAGAAGGTGGCATCGCATATTATACAAGGAGGAGATAGAGATGGATAAAAAGAAAAAAAATATAATTGCCATAGCATTAGTAGCAGTTATAGTAATTGCAATAATAGTGGCAGTAGTTGTTTCAAAAAAAGGCAAAGATAGTGATACACCGCAGACTAATAACGCAACAGCAGCTCAGGTTGAGACAACAGTGAAAGCAGGTAATGAAAATGTGACAACAGCTGAAAATGGTAACGAAGATTTACCGGTAGCAGGTGATGAAACAACAGCAAAAAGCAAAAAAAACTCAAAAAAGAGCAGCAAAAAAGGTAATAAGAACAATAAAGAAACAAACTACTGGGATAATATTTCTATTATAGAAGAATCTCAAAACAAAGAGCCAAAGACAAATAAAAAAGGCGAAACAGTAACAGAAGAATATCCGGGGCAGGATGACGGCTGGTCACCTATTGTATCACCGGATGATTTGAAAAAATAACATATAGTTGTAATTTTCAACAAGAAAACAAAAAAAATTGACTGGTGTGTTTACACCGGTCAATTTTTGTGTATAATATAATGTGGACCGACAGATACTTTAAAGAGAAACAGAAGTTTCGTGATTTAGAAAGGATACTGTATTGAAACAACAAGATTTTAATCAAAAAGTTGAAGAGCTGGTTGAAAAATGTCAGGGACAGAATAACCAGATAACAACATCAGAAATTAAAGATTATTTTTCAGAGGACAAGTTGACTGCAAAGCAGGAAATCACTATACTTGCGAGACTAAGTGAGGCTGAAATTAGCGTTGTTATGTCTGATGCAGAGCCAAAAAGTGCAGAAAAAGATGTGAAAGATGCTAAGAAACCGGAACCGGTTGAGGAAGGTAATGAGGAAGATGAGTTTGAGTCAGATTCACTAGATGATGTAGAACCCAGTGATTCAGACCTTGCTGCCGAACCGACTGATGAAGACATAGCATTGGTAGACATTGATGCAGAAGATTTATTAGGACCTACAGACGAGGATTTTGAAAATGATGATGAAGAGGCAGTAGAATTAGATGCCGTGGATTTGCTCGAGGGTGTAGGAACTGAAGATCCTGTAAGAATGTACTTAAAGGAAATTGGTACAGTAGCATTGTTGACCGCCGATGAAGAACTTGAACTTGCAAAACGTAAGACAGAAGGTGACGTTGCCGCAAAAGGGAAATTAATAGAGGCTAATCTCCGTCTTGTAGTTAGTATTGCAAAAAGATATACCGGACGTGGAATGAGTTTCCTTGATTTGGTTCAGGAAGGAAACTTAGGTCTTATTAAAGGCGTAGAAAAGTTCGATTATACTAAAGGTTACAAGTTAAGTACATATGCAACATGGTGGATTAGACAGTCCGTTACAAGAGCTTTAGCGGATCATGCCAGAACTATCCGAGTACCTGTTCATATGGTAGAAACTATTAATAGAATGTCAAAGATGCAGAGAAAACTTACTCTTGAGTTAGGTTATGAGCCATCTACTAAGGAATTAGCAGATGCCTTAGACATGACTGAGGAGAAGGTTTTAGAGATTATGCAGATTGCAAGAGAGCCGGCATCCCTTGAAACACCTATCGGTGAAGAGGATGACTCTAACTTAGGAGATTTTGTAGCAGACAATAATACGGTTACACCGGAAGCCAATATTGAGTCGGTTATGCTTCGTGAACATATTGATGTGCTGCTTAAGGATTTGAAGGATAGAGAAAGAGAAGTAATTATTTTACGATTTGGTTTAAGGGATGGACATCCGAGAACTCTTGAAGAAGTAGGAAAAATCTTTAACGTAACAAGGGAACGTATCAGACAGATTGAAGCAAAGGCATTAAGAAAACTGAGAAATCCTGTTAGAAGCAAAAAGATTAAAGACTTCTTAAATGATTAAAAATTTAAAGAAACAAAGGGCTGGTGGGAAAGTTTAACACATCAGAACTTAATAAAATCATAAAACTTAATATTTAAACTTAATTTTACTTGATTTTTTTGATAAAATAGTTTATAAAATTAAGTAAAGAACAAGAAAGAGGTGCAATGGGGCACCATAGTAGAGATACTATGTCCCTTTGCACCTCTTTTTTTACAGGAGGACAAATTCATGGATCAAAATGTGTTATTTGAAAAAGCAAAAGAAGATGGTTTGTATGATTCACGCTTTGAACACGACAACTGCGGTATAGGAGCTGTTGTAAACATCAAAGGTGTAAAAAGTCATGCCACAGTAGAAAATGCCTTAAAAATTGTAGAAAACCTTGAACATCGTGCAGGTAAAGATGCTGAAGGAAAAACCGGTGACGGTGTAGGTATTATGCTACAGATTTCCCACAAATTTTTTAAGAAGGTTACTAAACCTTTAGGCTTTGACATTGGAGGAGAAAGAGAATATGGCGTAGGTATGTTCTTCATGCCACAGGATGAGTTAAAGCGTAACAGGGAAATGAAAATGTTTGAAATCATTGCCCAGAAAGAGGGATTAGAGTTTTTAGGATGGAGAGAAGTACCTGTTCATCCGGAAGTGTTGGGAACAAAGGCATTAGAGTGCATGCCACATATAATGCAGTGTTTCATTAAGAAACCGGAAGAAGTTGAAAAGGGAATAGCCTTTGACCGTATGCTTTATATAGTAAGAAGAGTTTTCTCTCACAGTAATACAGGAACATACACAGTATCTCTTTCCAGCAGAACTATTGTATATAAGGGAATGTTTCTTGTTAATCAGTTAGGTCCGTTTTTCGCAGACCTTATGGACAAAAATTACGAGTCAGCAATAGCTTTGGTTCACTCAAGATTTTCAACTAACACACAGCCAAGCTGGAGACGTGCACATCCAAACAGATTTATTGTTCATAATGGAGAAATTAATACAATCCGTGGTAACGCCGACAATATGCTTGCCAGAGAAGAATCCATGTCCAGCGAATATATGCAGAAGTCTTTGACAAAGGTTATGCCTGTAGTAGACACACAGGGCTCAGACTCAGCAATGCTTGATAATACATTAGAGTTTTTAGTAATGAATGGTGTAGATTTGCCATTGGCAGTTATGATGTGTATCCCTGAACCATGGGAGAAAAATGACACAATAAGCCAGTCAAAGAGAGACTTCTATCAGTATTATGCCACAATGATGGAACCTTGGGACGGACCTGCATCTATCCTGTTTTCCGATGGAGATTACATGGGAGCAATTCTTGACAGAAATGGTCTTCGTCCGTCAAGATATTATATTACAAATGATGACCAGCTGATCCTTTCTTCAGAGGTAGGTGTTTTAGATATTGATCCGTCTAAAATAGTTGCCAAGGAAAGACTTCGCCCGGGTCGTATGCTGTTAGTTGATACAGTAAATGGAAAGCTAATAGATGATGATGAATTAAAAGAAGAATATGCAGCAAGAAAGCCATACGGTGAATGGCTTAACAACAATCTTGTGTACTTAAAGGACATTCATATTCCTAATGTTAAGGTAGAAACATATGAAAAAGAAGAAAGACAAAGATTGCAGAAAAATTTTGGATATTCTTTTGAAGATTTAAAGAGAATTATTCCAATGGCAAATAATGGAATGGAAGCTACAAAGGCAATGGGAAAAGATACACCTCTTGCAGTTTTAAGTGACAGAACCCATCCGTTATTTAACTACTTCAAGCAGTTATTTGCACAGGTTACTAACCCTCCAATTGATGCAATCAGAGAGGAAATAGTAACTTCTACATCGGTATATATTGGTAAAGACGGAAATATCTTAGAGGAAAAGCCGGAAAACTGTAAAGTATTGAAGATTCACAATCCGATACTTACTAATACGGATATTTTGAAACTTAAAAACATTAATGTACCGGGATTTAAAACAGCAGTTGTTCCTATTGTATATTACAAGGGAATATCTCTTGAAAAAGCTATAGATCAGGTATTTGTGGATGTGGATAAGGCACACAAAGATGGAGCTAACATTATTATCTTATCAGATAGAGGAGTGGATGAGTACCATGTACAGATTCCATCATTGCTGGCAGTTTCGGCAGTACATCAGTATTTAGTTAAAACAAAGAAAAGAACTACACTTTCTTTGGTATTAGAAAGTGGTGAGCCAAGAGCCGTACATCACTTTGCAACATTATTAGGATATGGTGCCAGTGCCGTTAATCCATACCTTGCCCATGACACCATTAAACAAATGGTAGAAGAGGAAATGATTAACAAAGATCCATATGCGGCAATTGATGATTACAACGAGGCAATACTTAGCGGAATAGTTAAAATTGCATCAAAAATGGGAATTTCAACTATCCAGTCATATCAGGGCTCACAGATATTTGAAGCAATTGGTATCAGTAAAGATGTTATAGATAAATATTTCACAGGAACAGTAAGCCGTGTGGAAGGAATTACATTAAAGGATATTGAAAACAGTGTTGAAACACTTCATTCTAAGTCATTTGACCCATTGGGATTAGATGTAGACCTTACATTGGAAAGCAGTGGTGACCACAAGCTTAGAAGCGGTAAGGAGGAACACAAGTACAATCCTGCTACTATTCATACATTGCAGCAGGCAACATGGACTAATAATTATGAGCTGTTTAAACAATATACTCATATGATAGATGAGGAAATGTCACCGGTACATTTAAGAGGTCTTATGGACTTTAATTATCCGGAAGACGGTGGTATTCCTATAGATGAAGTAGAAAGTGTTGATTCTATTGTAAAGAGATTTAAAACCGGTGCCATGTCATATGGTTCCATTTCACAGGAGGCTCATGAGACAATGGCTATTGCCATGAATATGATTGGCGGCCGTTCAAACTCAGGTGAAGGTGGAGAATCCGTAGAGCGTCTTACAATAGGAGAAGACGGACTTAATAAATGTTCAAAAATTAAACAGGTGGCATCAGGACGTTTTGGTGTTACATCAAGATATCTTGTAAGTGCTGAAGAAATTCAGATTAAGATGGCACAGGGAGCAAAACCGGGAGAAGGCGGACACTTGCCTGGAAAGAAGGTTTATCCATGGGTAGCTAAAACAAGATATTCGACACCGGGAGTAAGTCTTATTTCACCACCACCACATCATGATATATATTCTATTGAAGATTTGGCACAGTTGATTTACGACTTGAAGAATTCTAACAGAGATGCAAGAATTTCAGTTAAATTAGTGTCAGAGGCAGGTGTTGGTACAGTTGCGGCAGGTGTTGCAAAGGCAGGTGCCCAGGTAATACTGATTTCAGGTTTTGACGGAGGTACCGGAGCAGCTCCTGAAAACTCAATTTACAATGCAGGACTTCCTTGGGAATTAGGATTGGCAGAAGCTCATCAGACTCTTATTGCCAACGGACTTAGAAATAAGGTTGTAGTGGAAACAGATGGTAAGTTAATGAGTGGTAGAGACGTGGCAATTGCAGCCATGCTTGGTGCAGAGGAATATGGATTTGCCACAGCACCTCTTGTAACAATGGGCTGTGTAATGATGAGAGTATGTAACCTTGATACATGTCCTGTAGGTGTGGCAACACAGAATCCTGAACTTCGTAAGAGATTTAAGGGAAAACCTGAATATGTAATTAATTTCATGAAGTTTATTGCTCAGGAATTAAGAGAATACATGGCTAAGTTAGGTGTAAGAACAATAGATGAATTAGTAGGAAGAGTTGATTTATTAAAGGTTAAAGACAATATTGCACCTGAGAGAGCAAAGGAAGTTGATTTGTCAAGAATCTTAAGCACAGATTTTGCAGACACAAGGGTTCAGTACCTAAAGAAAAATGTATATGACTTTAAGTTAGAAAGTACTAAGGATGTGACAGTTCTTCTTAAAAAATTAGGAAAGGCGCTGGAGGCTAAAAAGCCTGCAACAGTTGAGGTAGATGTAACTAACATTGACAGGTCATTTGGTACAATATTTGGTTCTGAAATAACAAAACGCTATAACGACACATTAGATGATGATATGTATATTATTAAATGTAACGGTGCAGGTGGTCAGAGCTTTGGTGCATTTATACCAAACGGCATGACAATTGAGCTTACAGGTGACAGCAATGACTACTTAGGAAAGGGATTGTCCGGTGGTAAAATTGTTGTTAAACCGCCAAAGGGTTCAACCTTTAAGCAGGATGAAAATATCATCATTGGAAACGTTGCTTTTTATGGTGCAACCAGTGGTAAAGCCTATATTAACGGTGTTGCCGGAGAACGTTTCTGTGTAAGAAATTCCGGTGCAACTACTGTAGTTGAAGGAGTAGGAGATCACGGATGCGAATACATGACAGGCGGACGTGTCGCAGTAATCGGTAAGGTAGGAAAGAACTTTGCAGCAGGTATGAGTGGCGGAGTTGCCTATGTACTAGATGAAAATAATGATTTGTACAGAAAGGTTAATAAGTCATTGGTATCTACGGAGGAACTTTCAAATAAGTACGATGTATTAGAACTTAAGGCAATGATAGAAGACCATGTTAAATATACAAATTCAGTTAAGGGTAAAGAAATCTTGGATAATTTTGAAGAGTACCTTCCGAAATTCAAAAAGATTATACCTTATGACTATAAGAAGATGCTTAACGCAATAGCAAAGATGGAAGAAAAGGGTCTTAATCCTGAACAGGCACAGATTGAAGCATTCTATGCAGCTACAAGATAGAGGAGGAAACGAAGATGGGTAAACCAACAGGATTTTTAGAATATGAACGTGAAGAAGCAAAGGCAACTTCGCCAAAAGAGAGAATAAAAAATTTTAACGAGTTCCACGAACCTCTGTCTGTGGATAAACAGAAATGTCAGGCTGCAAGATGTATGGACTGTGGAGTCCCGTTTTGCCAGAATGGTAAGGTTATAGCAGGAATGGTTTCAGGATGTCCTCTTAACAATTTAATTCCTGAGTGGAATGATTTGTTATACAACGGAAATATGGAGCAGGCTTATAATCGTCTTCATAAAACAAATAACTTTCCGGAGTTTACTTCAAGAGTTTGTCCGGCATTATGTGAGAAAGCCTGCACATGCGGTTTAAACGGTGATGCGGTAAGTGTCAGGGCAAATGAACACCTTATTATAGAAAATGCTTATGAAAAGGGATATGCCAGTGCAAAGGCACCTCATGTAAGAACAGGAAAGAAGGTTGCTGTAATTGGCTCAGGCCCTTCAGGACTGGCAGTGGCAGATCAGCTTAATAAGCGTGGTCACAGTGTGACGGTATATGAAAGAGACGACAGAATCGGCGGACTTCTCATGTACGGTATTCCTAACATGAAATTAGAGAAGCATATTATTGACAGAAAAGTTAATATTATGAAGGAAGAGGGAGTTACATTTGTTACTAACACAAATGTAGGAAAAGATGTTAAGGCAGCAGATATTCTTAAGAAATACGATAAAGTAGTTTTAGCCTGTGGCTCAAGGCATGCAAGAGATATTAATGCAAAGGGAAGAGATGCAAAGGAAATTTATTTCGCTGTTGACTTCCTTACGTCTACTACCAAAAGCCTTCTGGATAACGGCAAATTAGTTGATGGCACCTATGTGTCTGCAAAAGATAAGGATGTAGTAATAATCGGTGGTGGTGATACAGGAAATGACTGCGTGGGAACAAGTATCAGACATGGAGCTAAAAGTGTTTTGCAGTTGGAAATGATGCCTAAGGCACCGGATGAGAGAGCAGCTAATAATCCTTGGCCTGAGTGGCCTAGAATCTGCAAAACAGATTATGGTCAGGAAGAAGCCATAGCTGTGTTTGGTCATGACCCAAGAGTATACCAGACTACAGTTAAGGAGTTTGTTAAAGACAAAGAAGGAAACTTATGTAAACTTATCCTTGTTAAACTGGAGGCTAAAAAAGACGAGAAAACAGGTCGTATGAACATGGTAGAAATACCGGGCAGTGAATACGAAGTTGATTGTCAGTTAGTACTTATTGCAGCAGGATTTTTAGGTAGTGAAGATTATGTGACAAAGGCATTTAAGGTGGATACAACTCCTAGAACCAACATTGCCACAATGCCCGGAAAATATGCAACAAGTGTAGAAAACGTATTCACGGCAGGAGATGTTCATAGAGGCCAGTCATTAGTTGTGTGGGCTATCCGTGAGGGAAGAGACTGCGCAAAGGAAGTAGATGAGTCACTGATGGGATATACGAATTTGTAGGAAAAAATTAGGATAAAAATAATGGCTTTACATTAGTGAAGCAAATATAGTGAAAAAGCGGAGGCATCGTAGAGGTGTTTCCGCTTTTTCTTTGAAAAGTTTGAAATATTAATAATAAAATCTTTAAATAATTTGCACACTTTAACAAAATGCTTTATAATATAGAAAGCATTTTGATTAAACAGAAAATACTATTTTATAAACATAAATGAAAGTGAGGTTACTTTATGAAAATTGCAGTAGCAGGAACAGGTTATGTTGGCTTGTCTATAGCAACACTTTTGTCACAGCATCATGAGGTTATGGCTGTTGACATTATCCCGGAGAAGGTAGAGTTAATTAATAATAAGAAATCACCAATACAGGATGATTACATTGAAAAATATTTGGCAGAGAAGGATTTGAATCTTACAGCAACTCTTGATGCCGAAGCAGCTTATAAGGATGCAGATTTTGTAGTTGTAGCTGCACCTACTAATTATGACAGCAAGAAGAACTTCTTTGATACATCAGCAGTTGAAGCTGTTATTGAATTGGTTCTTAAGTATAATCCGGAGGCAATTATTGTTATTAAGTCAACTATTCCGGTAGGATACACTGAGTCAGTACGTGAAAAATACAACACAAAGAATATTATATTCAGCCCTGAATTTCTTCGTGAGTCTAAGGCTCTTTACGACAATCTTTATCCTTCAAGAATTATTGTGGGAACTGATTTAGACGATCCTCGTTTAGTAGAGGCTGCACATACATTTGCAGGTCTTTTACAGGAAGGTGCCATTAAGGAAAATATTGATACATTAATTATTGGATTTACAGAGGCAGAGGCTGTAAAGCTTTTCGCTAACACATATCTTGCACTTCGTGTATCATACTTTAACGAACTTGATACTTATGCAGAGTCTAAGGGACTTAATACCCAGCAGATTATTAACGGCGTCTGCTTAGATCCTCGTATTGGAACTCATTATAATAATCCTTCATTTGGTTACGGTGGATATTGCCTTCCAAAGGATACAAAGCAGTTGCTTGCCAACTATGCTGACATTCCACAGAACATGATGACTGCCATAGTTGAGTCTAACAGAACACGTAAGGATTATATAGCAGATAGAGTTCTTGAACTGACAGGCGCATATACCGGTAGTGATGCTTATGATGCATCAAAGGAAAAGGAAGTTGTTGTTGGTGTATTCAGACTTACAATGAAGTCTAATTCAGATAATTTCCGTCAGTCATCAATCCAGGGTGTTATGAAGCGTATCAAGGCTAAAGGTGCCACAGTTATTATTTACGAGCCAACATTAGAGGATGGTTCAACATTCTTTGGAAGCAGGGTTGTAAATGATTTGGCTAAGTTTAAAGAATTAAGCCAGGCAATTATTGCCAACAGATATGATTCATGCTTAGATGATGTAAGAGACAAGGTATACACAAGAGATATCTTTGAAAGAGATTAATGTGGATAAATAATAGAGATTAAGTGAAAGTGGAGATGTCGCAGGATGTCTCCATTTTTTGTGGGGTACTTGACAATGAATATGCAATTTATGTTTTATGCTGGTTACACGATAAAACACAAAAAATATGTAAAACAACAAAAACAACTTGACTACACAACAAAATATATGTAATATAATAAATGTAAGATGTAATAAAAATACTGCGATGTGAGGATTGCAAGTGGATTCTAATGCTCACTATTGTATTTTTTTTACATCCGGTGTATACTATAAAAAGATTAAGAAAAACTAATAGTATACACCTCGAAATATTAAAGGAAAGAGGTGTTATATGGGAAACAAGGATATAGCAACCAAGAAGTACATGTCAGATAATGTGAGATTTGCAGATGTGTTTA